>JAIXVY010000008.1 GCA_027482505.1 Opitutaceae bacterium
GCTCCTTGCGCAGCTACCTGAGCCGGCTAAGGAAGACTCAAAATCAACAAAACGCGGCCTGACCCCATTGAGCCCATTGAGGCCTGCTTGAGCCCATTGAGTCGGGCCTTGGCCGCAGACTGCGTGGTCCAGCCGCTTTAACCGTTTCCGTAGCGAGAGCGGCCTCTGTTGCAAGGGTGTCACTGCGCGCTCTTAGGCGCAAGCGGCACCGTGCTGGGCAAGACTCGTCCTTGCGGAGCCGACTCGGCAAGCTGCGGAAGGCGAGTTTGCAACTAAACGCGGCCTTACCCCTGGCGTAGAGATAAGATTTTCATTGCGAGGACGACGGCACGTGACCCGCTAAGCCCGCGATTCAAATCCCTATATCCATATGAGCCCTTTCTCCATGCTGTTGGAGCCCGCCATTCTGTTCTTTCTGATCGGATGCGGCGTGGCGCTGGTTCGCTCGAATCTCGAAATCCCGCAGCCGGTCGCGAAGTTTCTTTCGCTCTATCTTCTGATGGCGGTGGGCTTCAAGGGCGGGCAATCCCTTGCCCAGACCGGGTTCAACCAAGCGGTCGTCACTGTGATCCTTATCGCGATGGTGATGGCGCTGCTGGTTCCGGCGTGGAGCTATCTGATTCTGCGAAAGGGCGTGGGCGTGTTCGACGCCGCCGCCATCGCCGCCACTTATGGTTCAGTAAGCGCGGTCACCTTCACGGTCGGCTCGCAGTTTGTCGCCGCCCAGCAGGCGCCAACCTCCGGCGGCGCGACCGTCGCCCTGGTTTTCATGGAGTCGCCCGCCATCGTCATGGCGGTGTTGCTCGCCTCGTGGGCGCGAAATCGCGAAGGCGGCAACCTCAGCCAGCGCGCAACGACCAGCGCGGAGATGGAGGCGGTCATGCCCGAGGCCGTCGCTTCCCACGGCAAGCCCCTCAGCGTGAAGGCCGTGCTCCACGAGGCCTTCACCGACGGCGCGCACCTCCTGCTCATCGGCAGCCTGGTGGTGGGCGCGGTCACCGGCCCCAAGGGCGCCGAGGCCATGCAGCCCTTCACCGGGGGCCTGTTCAAAGGGTTTCTCGCCTTTTTCCTTTTGGAAATGGGTCTGCTCGTCGGCCGGCAGCTTCGCGAGGCGCGCGACGTGGGGCCCTTCCTGATCGGTTTCGGCCTCATCATGCCGCCGATTCACGCGGTGATCGCGCTGCTGCTCGCGAAGGTCGCCGGCACCTCGCTCGGCGACGCCACGCTGCTCGCGGTGCTCTCGGCCAGCGCCTCCTACATCGTAGTGCCGGCGGTGATACGCTACGCCATCCCGGAGGCGCGGCCGAGCCGCTACTTCACCATGTCGCTGGCGATCACGTTCCCGTTCAATGTGCTCGTCGGCATCCCGCTTTACTACGCGATCGCCTGCCGTCTTTGGCAGTGAGGTTCGCGCCGGATGCCGAGTCGGCGGGCATAGGCGGCTTGGCTCGGGCCCGACAACCATTCAAGGATTCGGGGCATGGTTGACGCCACTCCGCTTAACAGCTTCCGCGTGCGGCCGCGTTTCCGGGTGGGGGTGGCCGCTGCGCCGGAGCTGGCGCGCGCGCGCGTGCTGGAGGCCTTGGCCGATTTGCCCGAGGGCGTGGTGGTAAGGGTTTTCCCCGGCTTGGTGGGCCTGCATGTCGCCGACGCCCAGCGGCACGCGTGGTCGCCGCGCCTGCTGCTTAATTTCGAGCCCCAGGGCGACGGCACGACCATCATCGAGGGGATCTACGGACCGGAAACGGAAGTCTGGTCGGTTTTCGTCTACGGATATTTTTTCACCGGGATGATCGGCGTCTTTAGCGCCATCATGGGCGGGGCGCAGCGTTTCATCGGAGCATACCCTTGGGCATGGTGGGCGACCGGGGCGATGGCGGTTTTGGCCGCGGGCCTGTATGTCGCCGCGCAGTTTGGCCAAAAGATGGGCGCCTGGCAGACATTTCAGCTGCATCAGCTATGGCAGGCGGCGGAGGCGCGGGCGAGCTTGTCGCCGTCGCGGGATTGAGCCCCAAGTTTGGGCAAACGCTTCTTAGACTGGTCATTGTTGGCGCAAAGTCGTCTCGGACGAGACATGGCGGGCCGGTCTTGGGGGCCGCCAGGCATGGGACAAATCAGGATTTCCCTCGCGGATTTATCTGCCGGGCCGAGGCACGGGTAAGCCGCTTCAGGGCCAAGCCGAGCCAGGACGTTTTGCCGTTTCGTGCGAACGGCTGATCCCGAACGGGGCGCGGTTCGGTCTTGAAATCGGTTTTCATAGACCATTAATTTATCGATAAACCAAGAGTGAAGGAAGCGCCGCCCTCGGCCCCGGTTTCGGCGCGCGATTTCGACCCTCTTCGCTATTCCCATGAAATCCCGCCCTCGCTGCACAGCGCCCAATCGATTTTCCGCGAGTTTCCGCTCGCTGATGCTGGCCCTGCCTCTCGTCGCCGGGCCCGCGCTTCACGCTCAAACCTGGCTCAGTAACGCCGCCGGCAACACCACCTGGAGCGCGGCGACGTGGGACGCGAGCGTGCCGGTTTCCGGCGCCTCGACGACGGTGAATTTTTTCACCGCCAATACCACCGTGGCCGCGGGGACCAACGTCGCTTTCAACGACCTCAGCCCGAATCCGTTCGTCGTAAATCAACTCAACATCGCGGGCACGGGCGGCGCCACGGCGGGCACCTTGACCCTACAGGGCAACGGTATCGCTTTCGACGGAGCGAACGCCCAGTTGAACATCAATCCGGCTTACGGCGCGGGCGGCGGATACACCGTCAACATCGCGACTCCGCTGACCTTCAACGCCCCCACCGCGATCACGTTTGGCGGCGGCGGCGGACTGGTCAATTTCACCAGCGCCAGCGTCTGGAATGGCGCGGGCAACGTCACGTTCACCAGCGCCCTTGCGGTTCGCC
>JAIXVY010000187.1 GCA_027482505.1 Opitutaceae bacterium
GTGCGGGGGAGGGGTTTCGCTCCGACCACGGCCGCGAGGGCGTCGTCAGGCTGAACCGGTTTCATGAAGGCAGCGTTGGGTTTGCGTTTGGCCATAGCGCACACGGGCGTAGAGGCGGCGCGGGTGAAAGCAACATCGATTTTCAGAGGTAAATTCGGCGTTTTCAGAGGAGGAAATTCGCACTTGCGCGCTTTGCGCCGAGGTGCTGCGCCGCCGGGCGGCGCGGGCGGCCCGCTTCGCCCGGATTGTTGTATCCGATTTTCAACTACTCGTGGGCCGCTCCGCCCGAGGCGAACTGCGCGTGCAGGCGCGCGTAGGCGCCGCCGCGGGCGAGCAGCTCGCCGTGCGAACCGCGCTCCGCGACCTCGCCGCGGTCGAGCACGAGGATGAGGTCGGCCGCGCGGATGGTGCTGAGGCGGTGCGCCACCACGAGGCTGGTGCGCCCGCGCAGCAGGCGGGAGAGGGCCTCCTGAAGGCGCGCCTCGGTGAGCGAGTCGATCGCGCTCGTGGCCTCGTCCAGGATCACGAGGCGCGGATCGGCGAGCCAGGCGCGCGCGAAGCACACGAGCTGGCGCTGTCCGAGCGAGAGCCCGCCGCCGCGTTCGCCCACCTCGGTGGCGAGGCCGTTCGGGAGCTGCTCCGGCAGGTCGGGGCAGCCGAGCGCGGCGAGCGCGGCGCGCACCTCGGCCTCGCCCGCCTCGGGCCGCGCGAAGCGGATGTTCTCCAGCACCGTGCCGGTGAAGAGAAAGTTCTGCTGGGTGACGATGCCGAGCTGGCGGTGCAGCGAGCGGCCGGCGAGCGAGCGGATCTCGCGCCCGTCGACGAGGATCTCGCCGGAGTCGGGCAGGTAGAACTTGGTGGCGAGGTTGATGATCGAGCTCTTGCCGCTGCCGGTGTGGCCGACGAGGGCGACGGTCTTTCCCGGCGCGGCGCGGAAGCTCACGTCGCGCAGCACGGGAACGCCCGGCTCGTAGGAGAAGGTCACGCGGCGAAACTCCAGGTCGAGGCCCTGGAGCGTGGAGCGGGGGGCATGGAGAGGGTAGCCGGAGTCGGTAGCGAAAAGCGGTGCCGTCTGTTTGGCTCCTTGCTCCCCGCTCCCCGCTCCCTGCTTTCGCCGCGGATCTTCCAGATCCGTGGCGCCCACGGCGTCGGACCACTCCGGTTCCCGGTCGATCAGCTTGAAGACGCGCTCCGCGCCGGCCATGGCCACCAGGGCCTGGTTGTAGAGATTTCCCAGGATCGTGATCGGCCCGAAAAAGAAATTCGCGAAGAAGAAAAAAGTGATGAGCGCGCCGATCTCCATGTCGCCGTGGAAAACGCGCCAGCCGCCGAGCAGGAGCAGCGCGGCGATGAAGAACTGGTTGTTGAGCTCGAGGATGGGGTTGAGCGTGGCGGACGCGCGGGCGAGGTTCATGTTGTGCCGCGAGTGGTCGTTGAGCAGGCGGCGGAACAGGCCGGCGTTCATGGCCTC
Organism: Opitutaceae bacterium; assembly: GCA_027482505.1. Taxonomy (GTDB): domain Bacteria; phylum Verrucomicrobiota; class Verrucomicrobiia; order Opitutales; family Opitutaceae; genus IMCC26134_A. Next base: position 1,472 of record JAIXVY010000187.1, read on the forward strand.
GCGCACGAAGCCCTGCGTGACGCGGATGCCGTTCACCGACTCGGCCAGGGTGGCGGTCACGCGACTGAAGCTCTCGTGCGAGGCGCGCGAGTAGCGCGACAGGCGGTCGCGGAAGTGGAGGTTCACCTTCCAGATCACCGGGGCGAGGCCGAGCACGACGAGGAACATGACCCAATCGGTCCAGACCATGATGGCGGCCGCGGCGACCATCTGCGCGAGCTGGACGATCGAGACGAAGAACACGTCCTGGATGCCGACGCGCAGCGCCTCGATGTCGGAGGTCATCCGCCCGAGGATGCGTCCGAGCTTGGTGCGGTGGAAGAAGGCCATGGGCTGGCGCTGCACGCTGGCGAAGAGGTCGGCCCGCAGGCGATGCACCACGCGTTCCCCCAGCTCCTGGGAGTAGCGCATGCGGAAGTGGAAGAGGCCCTCGGAAAACAGCGCGAGCAGGCCGTAGCCGAGCACCGTCCACCAGAGCGCGGCCCGGTCGCCGCGCGCCACCGGGCCGGCGATGGCGGCGCTGAACAGCCAGGTTAGCCCCGCGAGCTGCGCGCCGCGGATGAGGGTGAGGAGAATGAGCCAGTTGCGCTGCCACGCGAAGGGGCGCGTGTAGCCGAAGAGCCGGCGGATCAACCCCCACTCGAGCGGCCGCTGCGCGGCCTCGTCGGCCTCCTCGCCGGGGCGCTGCACGACGGTCAGCGGGCCCTTGGGCAGGGGCAGGCCGTCATTGCGGCGCTCCGGCGGCGGATCGGCGCGGAAAAAGGGCGCCTTGGTCTTCATGCGGCGGTGCCTCCCTCCGCCTCGTCCAGTTCGCGGCTGTCGACGAGTTGCAGCGCGGCGACGCGCCGGTAGGGGCCGGGCGCGCGAAGCAACTCCTCGTGCGTGCCGCGCTGGACGATGCGGCCGTTCTCCATGACGACGATGAAATCGGCGCGGCGAAGCGTGCTCACCCGGTGCGCCACGATGAAGGTGGTGCGGTCCTTGATCGCGCTTTCCAGGGCGGAGAAAATCTCGTGCTCGGTGCGCGCGTCGATGGCGGCTGTGGGGTCGTCGAGCAGCAGGATCGAGGGTTCCAGCAGCACGGCGCGGGCGAGGGCGAGGCGCTGACGCTGGCCGCCCGAGAGGGTGTTGCCGCCCTCGCCGAGGATGGTGTCGTAGCCCTGGGGCAGGGCCGAGATGAAATCGTGGGCCTGGGCGATGCGCGCGGCCCGCTCGATCTGCTCGCGGGTGGCGTCGGGGTGGCCGAAGGCGAGGTTGGCCGCGATGGTGTTGGAGAAGAGAAAGCTTTCCTGGAACACGAGGCCGATGCGTCTGCGCAGGTCTTCGACGCGGTAGCGGCGCACGTCGACGCCGTCGATGAGCACGCGCCCGCGCTGCGGATCGAAGAAACGCGGCACGAGGCTCATTAGCGAACTCTTGCCCGCCCCCGTGGCGCCGAGGATCGCCACGCAGGCGCCGGCGGGCACGTGCAGGTCGACTTCGCGCAGGACAAAAGCGGAGCCGGCGGCGGGATCGCCGTAGGCGAAGGACACGTTTTCGAAGCGAATTTCCCCGCGCAGGGCCGGGCAGGGGAGCGCGTCGGGCGTGTCCGTCACCTCCACCGGCGCGTCGAGGATCTCAAACACGCGGCGCGAGGCGACCAGCGATTGCTGCACGCTGTTCACGATGGTGGCGAGCTGGTTGACCTGGCCGGAGAACTGCTCGAGCAGGCCGGCGAAGACGACGAGGCCCGCGCCCAGCGGCAGACGGCCCTCGATCACCAGCCAGCCGCCGTAGCCGAGCAGGACGAGCAGATTGACGCGGGTGAGAAAGCCGATGGCAGGCGAGAAGGTGCTGACTCGCCAGAAAATGCCGTGCTGCTGGCGCAGCACCTGGTCGTTGCGCGCGGCGAAGGCGGCGCGGTCCTCCTGCTCGCGTCCGAAGGCCTTGATGACGGGTATGCCCTGGATCGATTCGGTGAAGTGCTGCACCAGCCGGTCGACGAGTTCGCGGTTGGCGGCGTAGCGCGGCTGGATCCAGCGCGAGAAAAGGACCGAGGCGATTCCCAAGAGCGGGGTGGTGGCAAGGCAGGCCAGGGTCAGGCTCGGGCTCAGGCTGACCATGTAGACGAGGTAGACCGTGAGCGAGACGACCATGATGAAGCTCTGGATGAGCACCTGGTCGAGGAACATGCGGACGTTTTGCACGTCGCCGGTCACGCGGGTGATGATGGAGCCGGTGGTGTTGGCGTCGAAAAAACGGAAGCTCAGGCGCTGGAGCTTGGTGTAGAGCTCGTCGCGGAGGTCGACCACGAGGCGGCGCTGCACGAGGTCGTTGATGGAAATGCTGTAAACATAGTTGAGCAGCGCGCGCGCCGCGGCGAGGGCGAGAATGACGCCGGCCAAGGCGGCGATCACCGCGAGGGGCGACCACGCCGGGTGGAGTTCCGGCAGCAAGGGCAGGTGCAGCGACGGGGCGGGCGCGCCCGGGGTGTCGCGCGTCTCGACCACGTGTTTGATGTAGTCGATCCCGTGTCCGGTGAAGGAAAGGCCCGCCAAGCCCAGGGTGAGCAGCACGCACTGGAGCAACAGCACGCGGACGCAGCGCGCGCGGTAGCGCCAGGCCAGGCCGAGCAGACGGCGCACCAGTTGCGCGTCGGTGGGCGCGGAGTGGGGCGGGGTCGAGGGCATCGGTCGGAAGAGGGGCGGGATTGTCGAGCGTGCGCGCCGCGGCGCGGATTTCGACTTTTGTTTTTCGAAGGGGGCCGGTCTTGCGATTTTGTGACGAATGATCGGCGCGGCGCGGCGTCGCATCGGAGCGTTTGCCAGGCGGCGGGTTCGGGTTTTCATGCTGCGTTCGCCAAATCGATAAAACGAAGGCGCGTGTTTCCTTTTCTTCCCATGCAGCTCCTATCCCCCGGCCAGCTCGGCTCCCTTTCCATTCCCAATCGCGTTCTTTTCGCGCCGCTTACGCGCACCCGCGCCGCCGCGGACAACGTGCCCGGCGATCTCATGGCGGAGTATTACGCGCAGCGCGCCTCGGCCGGCCTTCTCATCGCCGAGGCGACGATGGTCGCCGCGGACGCGCAAGCCTGGCCGCACCAGCCGGGCATCCATTCCACCGCCCATGTGGCCGGGTGGCGGCGCGTGACCGACGCGGTTCACGCCGCGGGGGGACGCATCTATCTTCAGATCTGGCATCCCGGTCGCGCCACCCATCCGGCGCTCAACAAAGGCGCGCAGCCGATCTCCTCCTCGGACAAGCCGATACGCGACGACCACATCCACACTCCGGAGGGCAAGCTGCCCTATCCCGCGCCGCGTCGCCTCGGCACCGAAGAAATCCCCGCGCTGGTGGGGCACTTCCGCCGCGCGGCCGAGAACGCCCGCCTCGCCGGCTTCGACGGCGTGCAGGTGCACGGCGCCCACGGCTATATTCTGGATCAATTTCTTCGCGACGGGGTGAACGACCGCGCCGATTCCTACGGCGGCTCGATCGCCAATCGCGCTCGCCTGCTTTTCGAGGTGGTGGACGCCGCCATGGGCGTGTTCGGCGCGGGTCGGGTGGGCCTGCGCATTTCGCCGCTCGTGCCCTTCAACGACATGATCGACTCGGATCCCGCGGCGCTGGTCGCCCACGTGGCGGACGAGTGCGAGCGTCGCTCGCTCGGCTTTTTGGAGCTGAGGCACGACCATCACGACCGTCCGGCCGAGCTGGAGCTGGCGGCCTTGGCGAGGAAACGGTTTTCCGGGGCCTTGGTGCGCAACGGCGGCTTCACGCGCGACGCCGGCGAGGCCGCGATTCGCGAGGGCATGGCGGACGCCATCGCTTATGGGGTGCCGTTTTTGGCCAATCCCGACCTGCCCGTGCGCTTCCTGAAAAACGCGCCGTTGAATCAGCCGGACCCGAACACCTTCTACGTCGCCGCTTCGCGCGCCGGCTACACGGACTATCCGTTCCTGCTGGCCTGAGCCTCCCGCCCTGACCGACCGGCGGCGGCGCGGGCGGATCGCGGGCTCTAAGTCTGTTTTGGCCGGGCCGGTCTTGACCCCGTTTGGGGCCAAGGCCTTATGCAGTCGTCCGACTGGCTTGTCTTAAGCTCACCTTCCTCCTCCCGCATGGAGTTTTCCGCCACATCCCCGTTCACTGCGCAACCACCCAAGGTTTCGCATCTGCCGGTGCGTTTGCGGGATCTGTTGAAGCGCGAGGTTTGCCTGGAAATCACCCGCGCGCACATCGAGGCCGCGCTCCAGCAGGTGCAGGCGGAGGCGGAGCAACTGAAGAAAACCCGTCCGCCTTTTCTCTTTTTGCACGGCAAGCCCTTGCGCAGCGAGTTCGAGACCCGGCAGGCCGGCGCCAACGAGTCCTTGGCCGCGCTAAGCCAGGGATTGCAGAAGGTGGCGGCCGCCCAGCCGCGGCTCCGCTCCTGGGTGGAGGACGACCTGGAAACGTTTTTGCGCGACAGCCAGCCGGCCTATGTCAACGGGCTCGCCACCCACCAATTCCCCGACGATTGGCAGCGGGCCGTGCTGCGTTTCGACCAGCGCGTGGCGGGATTTCGCGCCGCGCTCGGCCTGGTGCAGGCCACCCTTAGCGCGGTGCCGGCGGGGGTGACGCTCGCGGCGCATGGCGCCGCCTTCGAGTGCCTCATGCCCGCGCGCCAGTGGGGCGCGCTGCTCGATTACGAGATCCAGTTTTTCAACCGTCTGGCCGACACCCAGCGCCGCATGGTCGGCGTGGGCGACGACACCCTTCGCCGCCAGCCCGAGCCGCAATTCGGGGCCATGGTCGGCCAATGGGCCAAGCTGACCGCCGACGTCGTCCGCCGCCACGTGGCGGACTTGCTCATTCAGCTGGAGCATGCGGCCGCGGAGGCCCGCGTGGCCTACGCCTCGGAGGCCGCGCTCGCCACCGGCGGCACCGCGGCGCGCAGTTTTCTTTATCCCTTTTGGGAGGCCCTGCGTCAATTGATGCGCCTTGAAATCAAGCCCGACGAGGTCGAGGGCGTGGTGGCCGAAACCGAGCGCATGGTGGCCGCCGCGGGGGGCTGAGCGGCCCCGGGGCTATTCGTTTTAGTAATCGGGCAAAGGCAGGCGGGGATGCCGCAAGGCATGGTCGCGAATGGCGAAAATCTCCGCCTCCGCCTCGAGCCAGATGGCCAGGTCGCGGTCCGGTGGACACCCGAGCTGGCGCCAGATTTCCTCGGCGCGGAGGGCGATGAGTTGCTGCGCGCGGGCGGGATCGTCCGCTTCGGCGGGCAGGGGGAAGAGCAGAAGCGTTTCCATGGTGAGCCGGGCCATCCCGGGTCGGGACGCGGAGAGGGCGCGCCTCGGCGATTTTTGACCCGCGCCCACGATACCAAGCGGGAGGGCCGAGGCCATCCGGAATCGGCCGGTTCCGATTACAAGCCGCCGCGGCGTTTTTCGCCGGCCGTCGCGCGTTCGAAGGCGAAGATGAACTGCTGGGCCAGGCCCGCCTGCGCGCCGAAATGCATGCGGCCGAAATGCGCGACCTGGGCCGGGCGCCAGTCTGCCAGCCCATAGCGCCGCGCCATGGCCTTCACGATCCAGGTGTCGACAGGAAACGCCTCCAGGCGACCGGCGCCGAAAAGCAGCACGCAGTCCGCGACTTTTTCCCCGACCCCGGGTAGCTCCATCAGTCGCGCCTTGGCCTCGGCGTAGGGCGCGTGCTCGGTGGCGGCCAGCCATCCCGGCTCCGCGGCGAGGCGGCGCGCGATGCCCGCCACGTGCCGGGCGCGAAAGCCCAGGCCGCAGGCGCGAAGATCTTTCTCCGGAATCTCGGCCAGCTCCCGCCAGTCGGGCAGACGGCGCCAGCCGCCGGGCGCGCTTTGGCCGTGGCGCAGGGCGAGCAGCTCCAGCATGCGCTTTATCTGCACGATCTGCTTGGTCGCGCTGCACACGAAGCCGAGCAGCGTCTCCCCGAACGGTTGGCGCAGGATGCGCAGGCCGGGGAAGGCCGCCATGCACGCGGCCAGATGCGGATCGCTGCGCCAGGGCAGCGCGTCCTCGTCCGCCGGCGGGCCGGCGAGGTAGGCCTGAAGCGCCGCGCCCAGGGCGCGCGGCTCCGTGGCGGCTGGCGCGGAAAATTGCAGTTCCCCGTTTTCGGAGGCGATGCGCAGACGGGCGTGATGCCCGGCCCAGCCGCCGGTCAACATCCCGTCCGCGCCGCGTTGCCAGCGAAAGGCCTGCCCGCCGTCCAAAAGCTCGGCGAGCACCGCGGGCGTGAGCGCACGGGGGCGGGGCAGAGGCGGAACGGGCGACCAAGGAAGCCATGCGTCGGCGGACATGCCGGCAGCGTGCGACGATTTCCACCGGAGGCAATTTTTCCGCCGGGTCGTTTCGCTCGCGGATGTGCAGGCACTTGCGTGATTACCCTACATTCGAGCGGCTGGCATTGTAGCCGGCGCGGGTGTATTATGTCGGCGTGGTCGAAAGACCACCTGTCAGAGGTCAAAGTCAGCCGTCAGAGTCAGCCGGTTAGGTCTAGGAATCGAAAACACACCAGTGATCGAACTACTCCGCCAAAACCAAAGACGAAGATAAGCGCCATAGCCGCGCTCCGGCCTCGAGCCGAACATGAATGAGCCGCCCCGACATCGGTCGAGGCGGCTCAATCGTTTGTCGGGCCGGCAGCGATCCAGATCCGCTTTGGTTAGCGTCCGCCCGCGGGCTTTGCCGGACGGGCTTTGGCCAGGCCTACCAAGGCCACCGCGGTCAGGATCACGGCCGAAGCCACCAGTGTCCGGACCGAGATTGGCTCATCCAGCAGCAGCCAGCCGAGAAACACCGCGACCACGGGATTGACGTAGGCGTAGGTGGCGGCGCGGGCCGGCGTGGTGTGCTTCACCAGCCAAACGAACGACGAATAGCCGGCGAGCGAGCCGGCGAAGATGAGATAGACGAACGCGCCCCACGCGCGCGGCTCCGTCGCCGCGAAATCCCAGGAGGCGAATTCGCCGCGCACGCCCGCGATCAGAGCGAGCCCGACGCTGGCGGCCAGCATCTGGGCGGCGGCGGCGACGAAAGGCGGCGCGGGATCGCGCACGTGGCGGCCGTAGATCGCGCCCACCGCCCACGAGACGCAGGCGAAGAGGATGCCCGCCACGCCGGCGGTATCGAGCGAGTCCGCGCCGGCCGTTTCCCACGGCGCGGCCAGCCAGGCCACGCCCGCGAAGCCGAGCAGCATCGCGAAAAAAGTCAGCGGCGTCGGACGTGTCCCGCCCGGCCAGGCCCACTCCATGAGGACCACGAAAACCGGTCCCGAACCGATCAGCAGGGCGGTGATGCTGGAAGGTATGGTTTGCTCCGCCCAGGTCACCATGCCGTTGCCGCCGACGAGCAGGAAGGCTCCGGTTATCATCGCGTCCCGCCACTGGCGAGGCGTCGGCCAGGCCGCTCCGCGAAGGCGCAAAAATCCCAGCAAAATCGCTCCGGCCACGGCGAAGCGCATCGCGGCCATGGCGAAGGGGGGCATGGAACCCACCGCCACGCGTATGGCCAGGTAGGTGCTGCCCCAGACGAGGTAGATCGTGGTGAAGGCAAGCACGTAGGCGCGAAGCGGCGGTCGGTCGGCGGACATGAAGGAGCCAGCAAAAGCCGCGCGTCGGCGCGTGTCGAAGTCGGATCGCTCCCAGCGCTCGCTTGCCCGCCGCCCCGCGGTGCGCTTGTCTGGCGGCTCCGCTTCCCCGCACCGATGTTTACCCCCGCGTCACCGGCTCCCTTTTTTTCGCGCCCGCGCGGCGCGCTTTTTCGTCGTCTGCTGCTCGCGGCAGGCCTCGCCGCAGGATGCGACGCCCAGGCGCAAAGCACCTTGCCGGGGGTTTTGGACAATCCGGCTCCGCTGGTCATTCCCGCCGGCGCCACCGCCGCGTCGACCCTCGATCTCGGCGAGTTTTTCCATGTGCCGGGAGTCACCGGTCCGGTCGTGCGTTTTCAAACCGTGGCCGGCTCGTTCGACGTCGAGTTGCTGCCGTCCGCCGCGCCGCAGCATGTGGCCAATTTTTCCGCCTACGCGGCGGCGGGCGCCTACGACAACACGTTCTTTCACCGCGTCGCCTATTTCGAGGCGGTGGCGCAGCCCTCCATACTCCAGGGCGGCGGCTACTATGTGGATTCCAACCTCACAGCCGTGCCCAAGCTCGCGCCCGTCGCCTTGGAATACAGACTTCCCAACGCCCGCGGCACGCTGGCCGCCGCCCGCACCGCCGATCCCAACAGCGCGACGAGCGAGTGGTATTTCAACACCCGCGACAATTCCTCCATTCTCGGCCCGGCCAACGATGGTTACGGTTACACCGTCTTCGCCCGCGTGCTCGGCACCGGCATGACGGTGGTCGACGCGATCGCCGCTTTGCCGCTCTACAACATAGGAGGCGCGTTCAATTCCATTCCGTTGCGAAATGTCGCCCAAGGGCAGACGCAGCTGTTTCTCTCCAACCTCGTCCCGCTCCAAATCGTGCGCGAGATCCCGCTTTACCCCTCTGTGGCCAACCAGGCCGCCTTGCTGGGATTTCTGGCGGTGAGCGACACGCCGACCGTGGCCACTGCCGTGGCCGACGGGCGCACGCTGCGCGTGACGCCGGTCGCGCCGGGCTTCGCCACCATCGCCCTCACCACGGGCGATGTGCGCGGCAATATCGCCCAGACCACGCTCTCGGTCACCGTGCTCTCGCCCGTGCCCTACGTCGCGTGGCGGCAGACGAACTTCGCCACGCTCGCCGACGCCGGCGACGCGGCCTCCTCGGCCGACCCCGACGCTGACGGACTGACTAACCTTTTGGAATACGCGCTCGCGCTCGATCCGCTCGCGCCCTCCGCCGCCGGAGCGCCCGCGGTGGCGCGCAACGGCTCGCTGCTCACACTCTCCTTCCCCGCGCCGCGCGCCGATCTGGACTATGTGGTCGAGACCGCGGGCGCGCTGGATGGCGCCTGGACCACCGTCGGCGTCACGCAAGGCGCGCCCGACGCCAACGGCCGGGTTTCCGCCTCCGTCGCCATCGGGGAATCGTCGCGCTTCCTGCGCCTGCGCGTCGCGGTGCGGCCCTGAGCGCGCGCCGGGATTGCGTCGCGCGGGCCCGCGCGCGATCACAGGCGAATGAGCAATCCCCGCGTCCAAACCGACCGCTCCGGCGCCACGCCGGTCACGGTGTTTTGCGGCTTTCTCGGCGCCGGCAAAACCACCCTTCTCCGCCATCTGCTCGGGCAGGCTTCCACCGCGGGCGAACACGGTCGCCCCGCGCGCTGGGCGGCGGTGGTCAACGACGTCGCCGCGGTGAACATCGACGGCGCCGTCGTGACGGCGGAAAACGACGCCCGCGCCGCGCTGGGCGCCGACGGCGCCTCCGAGGTCGTCGAGCTGGGCAACGGCTGCGTCTGCTGCTCCGGCGCGGACGACCTCGGCGAGGCGATCGCCCGGCTGGGGGCGAGCGGGCGCTACGAGCACATCTGGGTGGAGACGAGCGGCGTCGCCGATCCGCGCGGCATCGCGACGCTTTTCACGCGCAAGAATCCCTTCGGGAAAACGCTTTCCGACCACGCGCGGCTGGCCGCGCTCGTGACCGTGATCGACGTGGTCGCGTTTGCGCGCGAGGCGGCCCGGGCGGGCGTCGACGCCGGCGTCCGCCGCGCGCCGGCCGGCGGCGGCGAGCGGCCGGTGTTTGAACTGATGCTCGAGCAGACGGAATGCGCCGACGTGGTGGTGCTCAATCAGTGCGACCGCGCCGCGGCCGGCGGCGACGAGATCGCGCGCGGGGAGGCGCTGGTCGCGGGTTTGAACGAGCGCGCGGAGGTGGTGCGCGCCGAGCATGGCCAGGTGGCGGCGGAGTTTTTCACCGGCCGGGCGCGCTTCGATCCCGTCGCGACCACGGGTTCGGCGCGCTGGATTCGCGATCTCAACGCGGCCGCGCTCCGGCCGGCCGGGTCCGGCGCGGGCGGAGGCCTGGTCGCGCGCCCGCGCGCCGCCGTGCCTGGCGAGGCGTATCACGAGAAAAAATACGGCATCACGAGCTTCGTCTACCGCGCGCGCGCGCCTTTCGACGCGGCGAAGCTGAACGCGGTCTTCGCCGAGGGGCTGCCCGGCGTCCTGCGCGCGAAGGGTTTTTTCTGGAGCACGCGCTCCCCCGACGAGATGGGCTTCGTGTCGCTGGCCGGCGGAGCGGTGCGCTGGGAGACGCTGAGCGTGTGGTGGGCGGCGCGCATCGGGGCCGGGCGCGCGCGGATGGAGGACAGGCCGCCGAGCGTGGTCGCCCATTGGGCGGAGCCGTTCGGCGACCGCCGCCAGGAGATCGTGCTGATCGGCGTCGGGCTGGCGCGGCGCGAGGAGGAGCTGCGCGCCGCGCTCGACGCGTGCCTCGACCGCGCCTACGCGACGGCGCCGTAGCGGCGCTTGAGCTCGGAGTAGGGGAAACGTTTGCCCGGGCAGACCGTGTGGTTGCGGTCGACCCAGCGGTGCACGGTGACCTTGGCCGCGGCGCGGCCGGGCAGGCCCGGGCCGCGCAGGTGGTCGAGCAGGGCGTAGAGCGAGGCGAGCTGGCGGCGGCCGGGGGAGCGCTTCTCGAAATTGCCCACCATGCAGATGCCGATTCCGTGCTCGTTCATCTCCTGCGAGCGCACGTGGCCGCCGTAGATCTGGCGCGTCCAGCGAGGGCCGACCTCGATCTGTCCGTCGCCGGAGTCGCGGCCGTTGCCGATGACGAAATGGTAGGCCAGGCCGTTCTCCATGCCGCGCCGGCGATGGGCGCCGTCGTAGGCCTTGGCGTTGCCCGCCTCGATGCCGCTGTGGTGCACGACGAGGTGCGTCCACCGGCCGGGGGTGATGTCGAGGCGGCGAGAGGCGGCCAGCACGGGCGCCAGCACGGAGGAGGGCGCGGCGGGCGCGGCCGGGGCCGGGGGGCGCGCCGGAATGACCAGGCGCTGACCCGGGCGCAGGGACGCGGAGGAGAGCTTGTTGCGCGAAAGTATGGCTTCGGTGGATACGCCGTAGCGCGCGGCGATGCGGGTAAGATTTTCGCCCCGGCGCACGAGGTGGACCTGCTCCGCCGGCGCCGCCAGCAGCAGATTGGACGGCAGGATGCACAGGCCTCCGAGGACGAGGGCGGCGCGGGCGATAAACTGCCGGCGGGCGAGGTTCACGGGGCGAGCTTAACAGGCGGGTCAAGACGCAGTGGCTCGTCCGTCTCGGCCGGCGTCGCCAGGGTTTGGGCCAGCATCAGGCGAGTCAGGGCCGCGCGCGGGCGGGTCAGCCGCCAGCGGCGCGCCGGCCGGCCCTCGGGAAATACCGCTATGACGGTCTCCAAAAGCGGGCAGCCTGGGTCGGCGCAGGCCGTCTCGTGAAGCACGACCGGAGTGTCGTCGGGCAGAGCCAGCACCCGGCGCACGATGTCCTTCACCGCCGCCAGTTGACCTGCGTCGATCAAGGGGGAAGCTGCGCCTGGATCGGGTATAAAGCGGTGCACCTTGAGGGTAAGTAGCCCGAACCCGGGGTGGAGCGCGAGCCCGGGCGCGCTTTTTTCCCTCGCGCGGGGGGAAGCCCGGGGTTTATGCCAGAACGCTTCATCCGACATGAAGCACTTCCTCAAGGAAACGGACTTCACTCCCAGTGAAGTCGCCGAGACGTTCGCGCTGGCCCGCAAGCTGAAGGCCGAGCGCGGCCAATCCGACGGGACGGTGCTCAAGCGCCAGACCTGGGCGCTCATCTTTTCGAAGTCGTCCACCCGCACCCGCGTGTCATTCGAGGTCGGCATCCACGAACTGGGCGGCAACCCGCTTTTCCTGAACAAGAACGACATCCAGCTCGGCCGCGGCGAGTCGGTCGAAGACACCGCCCAGGTGCTCTCGCGCTTCGTTCACGGCCTGATCGTCCGCACCTACGAGCACTCCGAGGTCGAGCGCCTCGCCGCGGCCGGCACCGTGCCGGTGATCAACGCCCTCACGGATTTCCTGCACCCCTGCCAGATCTACACCGACGCCTTCACCATGGCCGAACGTTGGGCGCCCAAAAACGCCGACGGCGCCGGTCTGCTCGCCTCGCTCAAGGGCCGCAAGATCGCCTTCCTCGGCGACACCGCCTGCAACATGGCCAACTCCTGGGTGCTCGGCGCGAACCTCTTCGGCATGAAGATCAGCCTCGCCGGCCCCAAGGGTTTCGAGCCGTCGGCCGAGTTCAACGCCCTCCTGGCGAAGGAAGGCTTCGCCGGCGGCTACGAGTTCACCACCGATCCGATGCAGGCCGTGAAGGGCGCCGACGTGGTCTACACCGACGTCTGGGTCAGCATGGGCAAGGAGGAGGAAAAGCGCGAGCGCCTCGCCCTCATGGCGCCCTATAGCGTCACCGCCGAGCTTTTCGCCGCCGCCAAGCCCGACGCGCTCTTCATGCACTGCCTCCCGGCCCACCCCGGCGAGGAGGTGCAGCAGGCCGTGCTCGATAATCCGCGCTCGATCATTTTCGACCAGGCGGAGAATCGCCTCCACACCCAGAAGGCGATCATGTCCATTCTCGCCGCCGCCAACCGGCGCGGCTGAGCCGCTCCAAAGTCTTTCCCAAACCACCTTCCATCCAACCCATGAAGATCGTTCTCGCCTACTCCGGAGGCCTCGACACCTCCGTCATCGTCAAGTGGCTCAAAGAGACCTACGACGCCGAAATCGTCACCTTTGCGGCCGACGTCGGCCAGGAGGAGGAGCTCAAGGGCCTCGACAAGAAGGCCAAGGCCACCGGCGCCTCCAAGCACTACACCCTCGATCTCGTCGAGGAGTTCGCGAAGGACTACATCTTCCCGATGATCCGCGCCAACGCGATCTACGAGGGCCAGTATTACCTCGGCACCTCGATCGCCCGCCCGCTCATCGCCAAGGCCCAGGTCGACATCGCCCGTAAGGAAAAAGCGGATACGGTCGCCCACGGCGCCACCGGCAAGGGCAACGACCAGTGCCGCTTCGAGCTCACCTACATGGCGCTCGCCCCCCAGCTCCAGATCATCGCCCCCTGGAAGATGGAGAACTACCGCGCCGAGTTCCCCGGCCGCGCCGAGATGATCGCCTACTGCGCCAAGCACAAGATCCCGGTCGAGGCCTCGCTCAAGAAGCCCTACTCGATGGATCGCAACCTCCTGCACATCTCCTACGAGGCCGGCATCCTCGAGGATCCCTGGTTCGATCCGACGACCAAGGAAAACAAGGCCATGTTCAAGCTCTCCGTCGCCCCCGAGGACGCGCCGGACAAGCCCGAGTATGTCGAGCTCGACTTCGAGAAGGGCGACTGCGTCGCGGTGAACGGCAAGCGCCTCACCCCCGGCGGCGTCATGAAGGCCCTCAACAAGCTCGGCGGCAAACACGGCATCGGCCGCGTCGACCTCGTCGAGAACCGCTTCGTCGGCATGAAGAGCCGCGGCGTCTACGAGACCCCGGGCGGCGCCATCCTCATGCAGGCCCACCGCCAGGTGGAGTCGCTCACCCTCGACCGCGAGGTGCTGCACCTCCGCGACGGCTTCATTCCGAAGTATGCCGAGCTCGTCTACA
>JAIXVY010000454.1 GCA_027482505.1 Opitutaceae bacterium
CACGCCGGAGCGGTCGATGAGCTCGATACGGAAGGCGTTGTTGAGACCGGTGCCGACCACGCCGCCGGCCTTGGAGAGATAGAAGAGCGCCGTCGGGCCGCCGCCTTGGCCGGGGTTGCCGTCATCGTCACGACCAATCACGGTCTGCCAGCCGTTGAGGTTATCGAGACGGAAGAAGGCCTCGATGGTGAAGTTGGTGAAGGGCTCGGAAGCGAGAGTGCCGGTGGTGGGCGCGATCAGTCCGTTGTTGCCGGTGGCGGGGAAATTCACGCCGAGGGTGTTGGGCGCGGCGGTGGCGGGGATGATGGAGTAAGGCAGCGCGTCGTCGGCGTAATTGGGCGAGCCGAGCGCGGTGAGGTGGTTGGTGCCGACGGAATCGTTGGTGGTGGTGATGACCCCCAGGGCCGGACCCTCTTCGAAGCGGTAGTGGGCGACGGCGAAGGCGGCTCCGGGCAGCACATTGAAGGCCGGGAAAGAAACGGTGGTCGGCGTGGAGCCGTTGGCGTCGTCGGAAACGGTGACGCTATAAATGCCGTCAGCGGAGGCGGTGGCGCCGGTGATGGCGTAGGTGGCGGCGTTCGCTCCCGAGATGGCCACCCGGGCGGCGCCGGCGTTGGCCTGATAATACCACTGGTAGGTGAGGTTGCCGGTGCCGGAGGCGGTGACGCGCAGCGTGATATCGGAGCCGAGCGGGTAGCTGGCCAGCGAAGAACCGGCGGTCACGACCGGGGGCGGGAAGGTGATGGTGGGATCGACGATCGTGCGCAGCACGCCAGTCGCGGGATCGAACTCAAAAACCGTGGTGCCGACGGCGGGCTTGATCCACTTGGTTCCCTGCAGGGCGAAGCCGGTGACGGAGAAGGTCGAGCCGTAGGTTTCGGTCAGGGTCGCGTGATCGATGATCGTCCAGGAGTTGCCGACGCTGGTGTTGGCGTTGGTCAGGTCGAAATCGAGGTCGCCGTCGAGGGTGATGGAGCCGGCGCCGGAAGCCCTGCTGTTCACGCCGTTCGCGCCCACGACGAAGCGGAGGGAGGCGTTGTCGGAGAGGGCGAGCGTGCCGGCCTCGATCGTGGTGTTGCCGGTGTAGGTGTTGACGCCGCCGAGGGTGAGCGTGCCGGCACCCTGCTTGACGAGGCCGCCGCCGGCGGAGGCGGAGTCGGCGAGGAGCGCGCGGGCGATGGTGATATCGAAGCCGTTGGTGTCGATGATCGCGCCGCCGGCCCTGACGTTGATCGCGCTCACGGCGTTGGCGGCGATGAAGGTGGCGCTGCTGCCGGCCGCGCGGAGAGTGCCGCCGTTGAAGTTCACCGCGCGGGTGCCGGTGGCCTTGGTGCTGATGATGGAGCCCACGGTGAACACGCCACCGTTGAGGTTGATGGTGTGGTTGACCGCGCGATCGGCGTTGTTGTTGAGGTTGATGACCGAGGCGGCGCCCATGTTGATCGCGCCGGAGTTCAGGTTGATCGCGCTGGGACCGTTGGAGGCGCCGGGACCCCAGGAGCCGATGCTGAACTGGATGTCGGTGTTGGCGTTCAGGTTCAGGGTGCCGCCGTTGACGTTGACGATGCCGCGCACCGAGTCCCACTGGCTCATGATGAACCAGCGCTTGGTGCCGGTGGCGACGTTGAAGGTGCCGCCGGTCGCGATGTTGACCGTGCCGATGGTGCTGGCGTTGCCGGCGAAGGAGAGACGGACGTCGTTCTCGCAGTTGACCGTGCCGCCCGCGTTGACGTTGAGCGTGCCGACGATGTTGTCCCCGGCGTCGTTGCCTTCGGCCATGCCGATCGCGCCGGCGAGGTTGATGACGCCCGTGCCGCCGACCGTAACGGTGGCGACGCCGGTGGTGGAGGTGCTGCCGATGCGAAGATCCTGGCTGGCGAAGGTGCCGCCGGTCACGTTCAGGGTGCCGTTGCCGCCGTCGCGGCCGAGGATGGTCCAGTTGCCCGCGCCGGCGGAGACGGAGCCGCCCGTCACGTCGAGCCGGCCGGTCTGGCTGGCGCCTTGTCCGATGATGATGTCAACGGGGGTGAACGCCGAGGCGGCCGACACGACCGGAAAGTTGGCGGTGGCGGTGTTGATGATGAAATTGCCGGTCGGGTTCGCGGGCGAACTGCTCCAGTTGCCGGCGGTGTTCCAATCTTGGCTGGCGGCGCCGGTCCAGGTGGACTGGGCGTGCAGGGAAGCCGCGGAGGCGGCCAGGGCGATCAAGGAGCTCGCGAGCTTCAGGGCCGTGAAACGGCGGGCGCGCGAACGAGACGAATCGGAGTTCAGCGGGGCGGCTGAACGCGAGTGACTTAGTGGGGTGGGTTGCATAGACAAAGTGACGGAATGTAAGGGAAAAAGCGCGGCTCCGGAGAAAGGGGCGCGTCGACCGCAAGGGCGGCCGGCGAACGGTCCGAAGGCGGAACACGGATTGGGGTTGCAGAGGGAGTAGCGCGAACGGACGGAAAAGTGCGCCACGCGGAGAAAACTTTTTTTATTTTCCAAGCCGGACCGCCGGGCGGCGACGATAACGCATGTCAGGGCAATGCGGCGTCATCCGGCAAAATTCAGGGGAGGGGAAAGCGGAGGACTAAGACGAAGGGGTTGGGGAGAAGGCATGGTATCAACCCGCCGCCCGCAACGTCCTTCCCCGAGACCTCTCACCGCCGCGAACGGAGGCGACAGAGCGCGCCGGGCCGGATTACTTTTTAGAAATCAACATCCTGCGAAAGCGCCTCCGCTTTTGGCGAAAAGCAGGAGGCAAACAAACGAGAGCTTATGCCATCCCGGGGAAGACGGGTTGCCGCGGAAAAACGCCCGGACCTGGCAGGCCCGACGACATGAGGGCGTCAAAATCGCGGGCCGAGGCGATCACGGCACCGAGAGGCGGAGACGGAAGAAGCTGCGCGGCGCGTTCGCGACGGGCGCCGGAGCACCAAGACTGATCGCCGTGGCGGCGGCGCGCGGCAGGCCGTCGGCCCCGGTCGGCGTCCAAGGAGACCAGGTGGCGAGATCGGTGGAGGTTTCGAGCATCCACGCGCGGTCGGGGGGCAGAATAAAGGATACCTGGACCGTGGCCCCGGCCGATCCGGTCGAGATGTCGACGCGCAAGGCGCTGGCGGGATCGCGCGGATCGGTGAAGGCGATGAATTCGCTGCGGTTGTCCTGCCCGTCCCCGTCGGGATCGGCGGTCTCGGCGCCCGCGGCGGAGGTGGCGTCGCCAAACGCGGCGACGCGCCACGCGGCGTAGTCGGGACGGTCGCCGAGGTCGGCGATCCAATCGGCGAGCAGGCCGATGGCGGTCTGATCGAGGACGTAGGAGCCCAGCGGCGGCATGCGAGTGAACCCGTTTTGCACCGCCACGCGGTTGTAGACGATGGAGTGTGGCAGGTCGCCGGGAACCACGAGTTTGTTGGCCGCGCTGCCGCCGTTGTTGAGCGCGGGGCCGTTCACGAGATTGGTCTGGGCCAGGGTGAGCTGCGGGCGTCCGTCCCAGAACGCGCCGGCGACGGTGCCGTCGGCGCGGTGGCAGTAGGCGCAGTTGACCGCCAGGTAGGAGCGGGCCCGCGCCTCGACGGAGTAGAGCGACTCGTCGGGGCGGACATGCCGCGGCAGGGACTTGGGATCGCCGGGCGAGGCGGAGAAATAGCCGGCCGTCTCGAGCACGGAAAGCTGGTTGCCGCCGTAGCCGTGAATGAGGCCGGGGCGGTTGAGCTGGCGGGTGTTGAAGGAGAGCGCGCCGCCGGCCTGCGGAGTATGGCAGGTGAGGCAGCTCGACCGGCTGGGTATGCCCCAGCGCTGGGTGCGGATCAGTCCGCCGTCGTTGATGGAAAGATCGAACTCCGCGCCCTCGTCGGGCACGAGCGCGGCCTCGGTCTGAGCATCGTTCCAACGATAGCTCACGCCGTAGAAGCCTGCGTCGCCGTTCACGAGCACGCGGGTCTCGATCCGGCGCCGGGTGGAGGCGTCGCCGCGGGTGAGTTCGAGATCGAAGTGTTTCACGAGCACCGTGCCCGCGGGGTAGGTCCAGTTGGCGTCGCGCCGGGGCGTGATGAGCGCGCCCGCCGGCAGGTTGAACCAGCGGCGCTTGATGGCGTGATCGCTCCAGAAAGGCAGGTTGACCTCGTAGGGGACAAGGCCGGGCGCGGGCGACAAATCGGTGAGGTCGGCGAAGAGCCCGGTGGCGCCGAGCGTGGCGGGGAAGGAGCTGGTGGAGGTGCCGGTCACGAGCCGGATGATGCGGCTGTTCAGATAATCGGCGAAGAGCAGGTCCTGGTTGGAGGGATCCACGCCCATGCTGACGAGGCCGCCGTAGACGCCGGGCACGCCGGTGAGGCGGGAAACAACCTTGGTGGCGGGGTCGAGTTTCCAGATGTGGCCGGAGACGGAATCGCAGAAAACGTATTGCCCGTAGAGCGCGGGGAACCGGGCGCCGCGATAAACGATGCCGCCGACGACGGAGTTGCCCGCCAGCTGCGGATCGGCGCCGGCCACGGAGGTGTGCGGATAGGCCCAGACCGGATCGATGGAGGTGAAGCCGGCGGGCTTGGCGGGATTGGTGGCAAACGCCGTGTCGGTGAAGCCCTCGCGCCAGACCCAGCCGTAGTTGCCGCCTTTCACCACGAGGTTGATCTCCTCGTAAAGATTCTGGCCGACGTCGCCGGTCCAGAGGTCGCCGGTGAGCGCGTCGAAGGACATGCGCCAGGGGTGCCGCAGGCCGACCGCCCAGTATTCCATGCGCAGCTTGGCGGGATCGGAGACGGCGAGACCGCCGAAGACGCCGTTCCACGCGCCGCCGCGCGCGACCGGGACGAAGGGGTTGTCGACGGGGACGGAGAAACGCGCCACGCCGCCGTCGGTGGGAATGGCGGCGTGGGCGGTGGGCTCGATGTTGCCCGGACGCTTGTCGACATCGAGGCGGAAGATCCCGGCGAAGAAGTCCTTGTCGAGGCGCTGGCTGTTGGCGCGGAAGTCGTTCGGGTTCTCCTCGTCGCCCGCCGCGTAGTAGAGATAGCCGTCGGGCCCGAAATGCAGATCGCCGCCGTTGTGGTTGGGGCCCTCGTCGAGCTGCTGGAGCAGGACGCGCTCCGAGGCGGGGTCGGCCGCGTCGGGATCGGCGGCCGAGACGCGGAAGCGCGAGATGCGCTCGTAGACGGCGCCGTTTATCTGGACCGAGTAGGCGGCATAGAAGTATCCATTGGACGAATACTGGGGATGGAAGGCCAGGCCGAGCAGGCCGAACTCGTAGTTGGCGCCGTTGACCAGCGCCTCGGCGGGCGTCCGGCCGGCCACCACCTGGGCAAGGTCGAGAAAGACCTTCTTGGACGGGGCGGACGCGGTCACGTCGGGCACGAGCTGGATCTTCGCCATGCGCTCGCAGACGTAGAGGCGCCGCGCGTCGCCCGGCTGGGTGGCGATGGCGACGGGCTCGCTGAAGGAAACCCCGGGGAGCGCGTCGACGGTCTGATAGAAAGTGGGCGGAGGCGCGGCGGGCATGGAGACCGCGGGATTGTCGATCCGCAGGCCGGGCGCGAAGGAGACGGCGACCGCGCCGTCGGCGGTCGCGCCGCTGACGTTGCCGACGCGATAGGTGAACGAGACGGGCGCGGCGGCGGAGCCGGAGTGCGAGTAGAGTATCCTGCCGCCGGTCACGGTCGCGACGCCCGCGGCGGGCGGGGAGACGATCTGAAGGGTGGCGGGGATGGGCGAGCCGCCGTCGTTGGCGAGCACGTCGAGCAGGACCTTCTGGCCGGGCTGGATGACGGCGGAATCGGGCGCGGCGGAAGGCGCGGCGAAGACCGCGTTCGCGCCGGCCTGGCGGCTGCTCAGGATCTCCGGCGCGGCGAGGACCCGATCATAGACGCGGAGTTCGTTGAGGGAGAGGTTGGCGTTGCTGTCGGCGGCCCAGTTGGAACGGCCGATCCAGTTGTTCACGTCCTTGAGGTCGGCCACGCGATAGGCGAGGTCGGCCGAGCCTTGGAGCTCGCCGTCGCGATACCAGCGGACGCGGCTGCCGGCCGAGCCGTAGGCCCCGGCCTGGTCCTCCACGGTGAGGACATAGTGGTATTCGACGCCGGCTACGGTGGCGGAGGAGAGATCGGTGTTGAGCCCGGTCTCGTCCCCTCCGCCGACCTTGGCCGCGAGGCGATGGCTGCCGAGGGCGGCGTTGACGTTGAGGGAGAGAAACAGGTTGTCGTTGGCGACAAAGGCCCCCGGGGCCGCGGCGCCGTCGACGATCTCGCCCGCCTGCGCCCCGGCGCCGCTGGTGACGGAGGAGTTGCCGAAATCGAAAAGCCGCTGCCAGGTTTTCGAGGAAAGCGGCGCGACCCAGGCCTCGAGGGTGAAGCTGGGGCGCGAGGAGACGAAGCCGTTGCGAAGATCGAGGTAGGCGGAGATCGCGGCGGCGGTCTGGTTGCCGTTGGTCGTGCCGGGCAGCACGACGGCCGAGCCGCTCAAGGTCGCGCCCGCGCCGCGCACCGTGATGGTCTCGCGGCCGGAAGTGTCGGGGAACGCGGCTCCGGTCGCGACCGCCCCGGCGGGGCTGTTGAACGACCAGCGATTGACCGGCAGGGGCGCGGGCGGGAGAGGCTCGGGCGGGCCGGAGGAGGGGTCTGGACCGGCCTCGAAGCTGGCGACGATCTCGGCCGCGGTGATCGCGCGATTATAAATGCGAAGCTCGTCGAGATCGAAGTGCGAGTTGGAGTCGCCGCTATACATCGACCGTCCTATCCAGTTGTTGACGTCGGCGATGTCGCGGGAGCCAAACGCGAAATCCATCGAGTTTTGCAGGGCGCCGTTGCGATACCAGCGGGCGCGGCATCCGGAGGCGCCGTAGGCGCCGACGCCGTCCTCGATGATGAACACGTAGTGATAACGAGTGCCGACGACGGTGGCCGCGGTCGTGCTCGAATAAACGGGGGCCGCGCCGCCAAACTGTCCCTCGAGCTGCTGGCTGTTGAGGTTGGCCCCGGTGTTGAGAGTCAGGCTGAGGTTGTCATAGCCGGCGGTGAGGCCGGGAGCCGAGGGCCCGTCGACGATTTCGCCGGTCGCGGCCCCGGAGCCGCTGGTGGTGGCGGCTCGGCCAAAGTCGAAGAGACGCTGCCAGTTTTTGGAGGAGCGCGGAGCGACCCAGGCCTCGAAAGTTACGGCCGAACGCGAAGAGACGACGCCGTTGGGCAGGTCGAGGTAGGCGGAGATGACGGAGGCGGTCTGGTTGCCGTCGGTCGTGCCGGGAAGGCGCAGGACCGTGCCGGTGAGCGTGGCGCCCTGGCCGCGCAAGACGGCGGCCATGCCGCCGACGCTGTCGGTGAAGACGCGCCCGGAGACCACGAGCGAGGAGGCCTGGTCGTTGAAACGCCAAAGATGGTTGGGCGAGGGGGGCGAGACTGGCGGCGGCGGAGAGACGAGGACGTCCGGACCGGCGTCGCGGTTGGCCACGACCTCGGCCGCGGTCAGCGCGTGGTCGTAGAGGCGAAGCTCGTCGACATTCATCCGCGAGAGCGGGTCGGCGGAGAACTGGGAGCGGCCGATCCAGTTGTTCACGTCGTTGATCGCGGAGAGGGCGTAGGGCAGGTCCTGCGTGGCGACGAGGACGCCGTCGCGATACCAGCTCTGGCGGCCGCCGCCGGACGAGGCGTAGGCGCCGACGCCGGCGGCGTAGGTGACGACGTAGTGGTAACGCCGGCCGAGGGTCGTGGTCAGGGCGCTGTCGGCGTAGAGATTGAGCGCGCCCGCCTGGTCGTAGTTTAGCCGGCCATACAAACGCTGGGCGTCGATGCTGGTCCCGACGTTGAAGGTGAGGCCGAACTCGTCGGAGGCCACGGCGCCGTTGGGCGCGACCGAGCCGGCGCCGGTCCACTCGCCGGCGGCGCCGAGTCCGTCGCCCGCGCTCGAGTTGCCGAAGTCGAAAACGCGCTGAAAATTAAGCGACGCGACCGGCGCGGCCCAGATCTCGACCGAAACATGCTGGCGGGAGGAGAGAATGCCATTGGGCAGATCGAGATAGGCGGAAATCGAGGCGGGGGCGACGTTCCCCGTCGTGGTGCCGGGCAAAACGAGGGCGGAGCCGTTGAAACTAGCCCCCAAGCCACGCACCACGGCCGGCCTGCCCGCCACCGAGTCGGCCAGCGAGGCGCCGGACGACACCGCGCCGGCCGGATTGTTGAAGGACCAGCGCTGGGTCAGCGACGCCCGGGAGATGCACGGAACGAGGGCGGCGCAAAGCAGGGCCGTCCGGAGGACGAGAGGGGACGGGGTCATGGCGGGGCGGGGCGAGTTCGCGAACACGAGCACACTCGCCAAGGAAAAGGCAAAGCCGACTTCCCGGCGCGGAGGATTATCGTAGAAAAAGCAAAAAGCCGCGGAGGAAATGCATTGTCGCGCCCGGCGTCGCCTCGCCATTTGCTATTCCCCTCGCGACGTTTTTTATTTTTCAAGCCGCGTGCAATCCCGCCTCCAGTTACCCAGCCCATGAGCGACTTCACCCAGATGTTGCGCGCCGCGGACGACGGGGACGCCGGCGCGGCGGAGAAAATCCTGCCGCTGGTTTACGACGAGTTGCGCAGTCTGGCCGCGCGCCGGCTCAGGCACGAGAACGGACAGATGACGCTCCAGCCCACCGCGCTCGTCCACGAGGCTTGGCTGCGCCTCGCCAACCAGGGCGACCGCGGCTGGAACAACCGCCAGCACTTTTTCCGCGCCGCCGCGTTGGCGATGCGCCACATCCTCGTGGATCTGGCGAGAAAGAAGGCCACGCTCAGGCGCGGCAACCAGCCGGAGCGAGTCGACATCGACGATCTGGATCTGGCCTCGCCCGCGCCGGACGAGCGCGTGCTCCTGGTGAACGAGGCCCTCGTGCGCCTGGACCGCGAGGACCCCGAAAGCGCGCGCCTGATCACCTACAAGTTCTTCGGCGGCTTCACCAATCAGGAGATCGCGGAGATGCTGGGCGTGAGCGAACGAACGCTCAATCGCCAGTGGGCCTACGCGCGGGCGAGCCTTTTCCGGCTGGTCCGGCAGTCGGGCGGAGACATCGAGCGGGACGAAACAAAACAGCCGTCATGAACGACGACGCGCGCCGGGAGAAACTGCTCTTCGATGAGCTGATCGAGATCGAGGACGCCGCCGCCCGCGCGGCCTTTCTGGATCAACGCTGTCCAGATCCCGAGCTGCGCCGCCGCCTGGAGGAGCTGCTCGCCTTGCAGGAGCCGGCCGAGGCGCTGCTCGGCGCCGCGCCCACCCTGAGTCCGGACGAGTTTGAATCCTACGCCGGCGCGGGCGGTCGAGCCGAGCATCCAGGCACGCTCATCGGCCGCTACAAACTCGTCCGCCGGCTGGGCGCGGGAGGTTGCGGCGTCGTCTATCTGGCGGAGCAGCAGGAACCGGTGAGACGCCAGGTGGCGCTCAAGATCATCCGGCTCGGCATGGACACGGAGCACGTCATCGCGCGCTTCGAGCTGGAGCGGCAGGCGCTGGCGATCATGGACCATCCCAACATCGCTCGCGTGCTGGACGCGGGCGCGACCGAGGCGGGGCGGCCCTACTTCGTCATGGAGCTGGTCCAGGGCGTCAGAATCACGGAATACTGCGCGCGAAACCGCCTCTCCACCGAGCAGCGGCTGAACCTTTTCATCCAGGTCTGCCACGCCCTGCAACACGCGCACCAAAAGGGCATCATACACCGGGACATCAAACCCTCCAACATCCTCGTCGAGACGCACGACGGGCACCCGGTGCCGAAGGTCATCGACTTCGGCATCGCGAAGGCGATCGAGGAGACGCAGGGCGGCCGCGCCAGCCTCACCGTCCAGCTGCTCTTCATAGGCACGCCGGCCTACATGAGTCCGGAGCAGACCAGTCTCGGCAACCCCGACCTCGATACGCGCAGCGACATTTACAGCCTCGGCGTCTTGCTCCACGAGCTGCTCGTCGGCAGGCCGCCCTTCGATCCCCGCGAGCTCGAGGCGGCGGGCCTTGAAGGCATGCGGCGCATCCTCTGCGAACGCGAGGCGCCGCGCCCGTCCCAGGCTCTCGCATCGCTGGCCCCGGACGAGTTGCGCACCATAGCGGACCAGCACCGCGTCGACCCGGCGCGCTTGATCTCCGCGGTCGAGGGCGACCTCGACTGGATCGTCGCGACCGCGCTGGAAAAAGACCGGCGTAGGCGCTACGAGACCGCCTACGGCATGGCGATGGACCTTCGCCGCCACCTCGCCAACGAGCTGGTCTCGGCGCGCCCCCCCAGCCGGGTCTATCGCTTCGGAAAACTCGTCCGCCGCAATCGCGTCGCCTTCGTCGCGGGCGCCCTCGTGCTGCTCTCGCTTCTCGCCGGCCTGGGGACATCCACCTGGCTGCTTCTGCGCGAGCGCGAGGCGAGGCGCGAGCAGGCCCGGCTTCTCATGATCGCCGAGGCGGGCGAACAAATCGCCCAGGCCGCCGTGCTGCTCACATACAACAAACGCGTGGAGGCCGACACCATCGTGGCGAGCATCCCCGCCTCCCTCCTGCGCCCTTCGCTCGAATGCGCCCAGGTGCTGCGAGATCTGGGCGAATGGCACGCCTTGTCCGGCCGCTGGCCCGAGGCGGCGCGACGCTACTTCGATCTGGCCCAGGTGATCATCCGGGTCGACGACTCCGATTCCGACAAGGTGTCGTTCAACCTCATGCCGGCGGGCACCGCGATTTTGGAGAACGGCGACATGGGAGCCTACGACGCCTTTCGCCGCGACATCCTCGCCCGCTTCCCCCGCAGCAGCAATCCCATGCCGGCCGAGCAGGTCATCAAGGCCAGCCTCCTCGCCCCCGCCCCGCCGGACATCCTCGCGGCGCTCGCCCCCCTTGTCGGCACGGTCGAGGCGAGCGTCGATTCCGCCGCGCCGCCCACCAGCGACAATCCCTACCTGGGCGCATGGCGTTGCTTCGCCCTGGCCCTTTACGAGCTGAGGCGAAACAGGCCCGAGGCCGCCCTGGTCTGGTGCGACCGCTCGGAGCGCTACGCCAATGTAAACGCCACCCGCGAGATTTCCGTGAATTTGGTGCGGGCCATGGCCCTCGCGCGAATCGGAGGCGACGAAACGGCGAAACGGCTCGTGGCCGAAAGCCGCGCCAGGGTGGAACAACGTTTCCTCTCGCCCATCGAGGGCTGGGAACCCGCCAACAATATTCTCTGGTTCGACTGGATAAACGCCCGGCTGCTGCTTCGCGAGGCGACCCAGGCGGTTCCCTAGGACGCGCCCGGCGGACAACGCGAGCCGACCGCGGTCGCGGCAGCGGCGACACGGCAAACCGGGACGAATAGACAAAAACTTGCGCGCGAATGGCGCAAAAGGAGGCGGGAGCACGCTTATCCCTATGTCCGCGCTTCCCTGTCCCCCGCCTCCGCCCCGTCCGCCGCGCCCCATGGCCACCGCCCTTTTCACCCGTTGGTTCCAGCTCCAGATATTCACCCCGGGGTCTCGGATGCACCTGGCCAACGATCCCTCCGCGCCCGGTTTCTCGCCTGATCCCGCCCAGCGCCTGCTGGTGGATCTCATCCGCCTGCGCCGCAGACTTACCCCCTATGCGGTCTCGACCGGCGCAGATCAGGAGACTTCCCCGCGAGCGGCGAGATCCCGCTCCGTCTCCCGCCGTTCGGCGGATTTCACCCGCGACGCCGTGTCGCTCGGTCCGCTTTCCTTCGGTCCCTCGCTGCAAGTCATTCCCGCCCCGCCCGTCGCCGCCGACACGCTTCCGGTCGGCCTGCCGGAGGGTCGGGCGTGGATCGATTTCTGGACCGGCGCGTCCTACGCGGGCGGGCAAACCGTGCGCATCGCCGCGCCGCTCGCGCAGGCGCCCATCCTGGTGCGCGCGGGAACCATCCTTCCCCTCGCCACGGTCGACGAGCGCACCGGCCACGCATCCTACCCGCTGGAGATCCGCGTCTATCCGGGCGCCGATGGCGCGTTTACTCTGCGCGAACCGGTCGACGGAGGGCCCGACACCCGCGCGCGAATTGTTTTCGAATGGAACGACCGCGCGCGCACCCTTCGAATCGCGCCGGGCAGCGCTGGTCTACCTCCCGGCGCGCGCCGGCTCCGTATCGTCGTCGTGCACCCCGGCCGGGGAACGGGCGCGGAGTGCCCGCAACGGGCCCGATGCCCAGCGCGCGCAGCAGCA
>JAIXVY010000072.1 GCA_027482505.1 Opitutaceae bacterium
CCTGCTCGACGTCATCGCCGGCTTCGACTCCTTCGACCTCTGGACCGCCCAGAGCCTCGGCCAGATGCCCGAGGCGAGTTACGCCTCCTTCGTCGTTCCCGATGGCATCTCCGGCATGCGGCTCGGGGTGTTGAAGGAAGCCTACGATTTCAAGAAACCCGCCCCCGAGCCCGAGATCGCCGCCATGGCCGACAAGGCCATCGAGGTCTTCGCCAAAAACGGAGCCAAGGTCTTCCGCCCCGTCTCCCTCGGGCTCGACCTCCCGAATTACCTCGAGGCCAACTCCTCGCCCTCCCGCTACGAGCGCATCGCCGCCATCGACCACTACCTCGCCCGCCAGGGCCCGGCTTATCCCTTTAAAAACGCGCGAGAGCTCCTCCTCGGCCACGCCGGCATTCCCACCCGCGACGCCGACAAGGCCAACCTGGCCAAGCCCGTGGACCTGGACCGCGACCCCGCCTACCGCGCCACCCTCAAGGGCAAGGCCGCCCTTCGCCAGGCCGTCATCGACCTCATGGACCGCTACCAGGTCGACGCCCTCGTGTATCCGCATAAACTTACAAAACCGCTCCCGCTTGGCCCTCGCGAGGACCCCGAGCGCCAATACACCCCCAACCAGCTCAGCCCCGTCACCGGCCTGCCCGCGATCATCGTGCCCATGGGCTTCACCGCCGACGGCAACCCCGTGGGCCTGGAGATCCTCGGCCGACCCTGGAGCGAGCCCACGCTCATCAAGCTCGCCGCCGGCTACGAGGCCAAGGCCGGCGCCGTTCGCAAACTGCCGCCATCCACGCCCGCCCTGCCGGGCGAGACCATCGCCTACTAGCCGACCTCTTCTCCCATGCGCCTTCTCCGTTCCACGCTTCTCGCCTTCGCTCTCGGCCACGCCGCCTTGCTCGGATCCGCCCCCGCGATTCGCGCCGCCACCCTCGATCTCGGCTCCGCCACCATCGCCGACCTCAACGCCGCCTTTGCCGCCGGCGCTCTCACCTCGGAGAAGCTCGTCTCCCTCTCCCTCGCCCGCATCGCCGCCTACGACGACGCCGGCCCCGCGCTCAACGCCCTCATTCTGGTCAATCCCGCCGCGCTCTCGGAGGCCCGCGCCCTCGACGCCGAGCGCAAGGCCAAGGGACCGCGCGGCCCCCTTCACGGCATCCCCGTCATCCTGAAGGACAATCACGACACCTTCGATATGCCGACCACCGGAGGCTCGGTGTTTCTCGAAGGCTCCGTTCCTCCCGACGACGCCTTCATCGTCAAAAAACTGCGCGCCGCCGGCGCCGTCATTCTCGCCAAGGCCAACCTCTCCGAGTTCGCCTCCAGCGCCCGCTCCAACGGTTTCAGCTCTCTCGGCGGCCAGACCCTCAACCCCCACGACCTCGCCCGCGGCCCCGCCGGCTCCTCCGGCGGCTCGGGCGCCGCCATCGCCGCCTGGTATGCCCCCGTCGCCCTTGGCACCGACACCGGCGGATCCATTCGCAATCCCGCCCTCGCCAATGGCATCGCCGCCCTAAAGCCCACCCGCGGCCTGCTCTCCCGCGATGGCATTATTCCCCTCGGCTTGTCCTTCGACACGAGCGGCCCCATGGCCCGCTCCGTCTATGATGTCGCGGTCAGCACCGGCGTCATGACCGGCGTCGATTCCGCCGACCCCGCCACCTTCACGAGCGCCGGACGGTCGCACGAAGACTATACCGTGTTTCTAAAAAAAGACGCCCTCCGCGGCGCCCGTCTCGGTCTGCTCAAAGACTACGCCGGCATCGACGAGGGCGTGAAAAAAGTCGTCGCCGCCAGCCGCGCCCGACTTGAGGCCGCCGGAGCCACCATCGTCGAGATATCCCTCCCCAAGTTCATTCTCGAGCGCCAGTCCATGCACGACGTCATGCGTCCCGGCGAGTTCAAGGCCCAGGTAGCCGACTACCTGGCCACCCTCAAGCCCGGCTATCCGCGCACCCTCGCCGATCTCATCGCCCTCTCCGAGAAATTCCAAGCCAAGCCCGGCCATCTCGCCAACCCCGGCCGCTGGGCCCAGTTCAAGGAAGAGGAGGCCGGCTACGATCTCAATGATCCCGTCTACCTCGCCGTCGCCGCCCACGCGCCCGCCCTGATCGCCGGCGTGTTCGAGGGCCTGCTCGCGAAGCACGACCTCGACGCCTTCATCTACCCCACCAACCAGGTGCCCGCCCAGCGGCTCGACCTCGACTATTCCAAGCCCCGCGCGCCGAGCCCCACCAGCATCGCCAACATCACCGGTTTTCCCGATCTCATCGTGCCGGCCGGCGTCACCTCGGAGGGCCTGCCCGTCACCCTCTCGTTCATGGGCCTCGCCTATTCCGAGCCCCGTCTCTTCGGCCTCGGCTACGCCTTCGAGCAGGCCGCGCCCGCCCGCGTCGCGCCGCCGACCACGCCCGCCCTGCCCGGCGAGACCATCACCTACTGATCGCCCGTTCACCATGCGCACACCACGCCTGCTTTCCCTTCTTTTCATCTTCGGCGTCGCCCTCGCGACGCAGGCCGCCGAGCTCCCGCTCGTCGCGCTTTTCACCACCGGCGGCACCATCCAGAGCAAGGGCGCGCATCGCCTCACGCTCTCCGAATACAACGACGGCCGCGTCACCCCCGACGAGCTTCTCTCCGACCTCCCCGAGCTCAAGGACCTCGCCCGCCTCGAGGTCGTCGAGATCTCCAACGTCGGCTCCGGCAACATCGACACCGCCAAGCTTCTCAAGCTTTCCAAGTCCATCACCGCCGCGCTCGCCCGCCCCGAGGTCGCCGGCGCGGTCGTCACCCACGGCACCGGCACGCTGGAGGAGACCGCCTTCTTTCTGCACCTCACTGTGAAGTCCGCCAAACCCGTCGTCGTGGTCGGCGCCATGCGGCCCTTCACCGCCATCAGCCGCGACGGCCCGTTCAATCTCTACAACGCCATCCGCGTCGCCGCCACGCCCGGGGCCGCGGGCAAGGGCGCACTCGTCGTCCTCAACGACACCATCCACTCCGCACGCTTCGTCACCAAGGGCCACACCTACCACGTCGAGACTTTCGTTTCCCGCGAGCTCGGCCCCCTGGGCTTCGTCGATTCCGACCGCGTCGTCTTCTATCGCGACATCCTGACCAAACACACCGCCGCCTCCGAGTTCGATATCTCCAAACTCGAAGAGCTTCCCCAGGTCGACGTGGTCTACGGCTACCAGGAAGCCAGCCCCGCCCCCGTCCACGCCCTGGTCGAAGCCGGGGTCAAGGGCATCGTCTTCGCCGACAGCGCCCCGGCTTTCGCCAAGGCCATTCTCGCCGCCCAGGCCAAGGGCGTGGTCGTCGTCCAGAGCGACCGCAAGGGCGCCGGTCGCGTCACCCTGAGTGATCGCTCCGCCGCGCGCGGCGCCATCACCGCCGACAATCTCAACGCGCAAAAAGCCCGCGTCCTCCTGCGCCTCGCCCTCACCAAGACCACCGAGACGCGCGAGCTTCAGCGCATCTTCAACGAATACTGAGCCTCCAACCTTGCCCAAGCTCGTCATGCGCCTTTCCCGCTTCGCCTGCCTGCTCCTCCCTCTCGCCATCCTCGGCCTCGCCCGCGCGGCCGAGATACCCGGCCGCCTGCCTCCCGGCATCCAGCCCAAGCCTCACGTTCGCCTCATTTCCCTTGGCGGCACCATCTCCGGCACCGCCAAGGAACGGCTCAACGTCACCAACTACGGCGCCCCCCGCCTCAGTCCCGAGCAGTGGATCGCCGAGCTCCCCGACCTCGCCCTCTACGCCCGCGTCACGCCCGAGGATCTGCGCCCGGGCGGCGAGCCCGCCGTGTCCGACACCGCCCACTGGCTCAAGGTCGCGCGCCGCCTCCAGGAGATCGCCGCCGACGACTCCATCGACGGCGTGGTCATCACCCACGGCACCAACATCATGGTCGAGACCGGCTACTTCCTCAGCCTGACCGTCGATATCAAGAAACCCGTCGTGATGGTCGGCGCCCAGCGCCCCTGGACCGCGCTCAGCGGCGACGGCCCGCTCAATATGGTCAACGCGGTCCGCGTCGCCGCCACCCCCGCGGCCGCCGGCAAAGGCGTCCTGCACGCGATGAACCAAAACGTCTTCCCCATCCGCGACGTCACCAAGACCAGCGCCTACCGCATGCACACCTTTCAGGGCGTCGATCTCGGCGTCATCGGCGTCGCCGATCCCGACATCGTCAAATTCTACACCGCCCCCCTCCGCCGCCACACCTACCGCTCCGAGTTTCTCGTGGCCGGACTGCCCGACTCCCTGCCCGACGTGGAGATCATCTACGGCTACCACCAGACTCCCGGCTACCTCGTCGACGCCATGGTCGCCAACGGCGTCAAGGGCATCGTCGTCGACGGCACCGGCGCCGGCGCCGTGCCCGGCACCCTCAACGAAGCGCTCAAAAAAGCCCAGGCCGCCGGCGTGGTCGTCGTCGCCACCGCCCGCACCCGCGGCGGCCGCGTGCAGGAGACTCCTCGCCGCACCGAGGCCAAGATCGTCCCCGGCGACAACCTGCCGCCGGAAAAGGCCCGCATCCTCCTCCAGCTCGCCCTCGCCAAGGGCGCCGACCTCGCCGGCGTAAAACGCGTCTTCGACGAGTATTGATTATTCAAATACGACCATGCGCTTTTTCTCCCCCCTCCTTCACCGCCTCTCCGCCGCCCTCGGCCTTGCTTTCTTCGCCCTCGCCGCTCCCGGCGCCCGCGCGGCCGAGTTTGATCTCTCCACCGCCACCATCGGCGACATCAACGCCGCCTTCGACGCCGGCGCCCTCACCTCGGAGAAACTCGTCTCCCTCTACCTCGCCCGCATCGAGGCCTACGATCGCAAGGGCCCCGCGATCAACACCGTCATCACCCTCAACAAGGACGCCCTCGCCCAGGCCCGCGCCCTCGATGCCGAGCGCAAGTCCAAGGGCCCTCGCTCTCCCCTTCACGGCGTCCCCGTCGTGCTCAAGGATCTCTTCGACGTCGTCGGCATGCCAACCACCGGAGGCTTCGTCGGCCTCAAGGACGCCATGCCCGCCCGCGACGCCTTCGTCGTCGCCCGCCTCAAGGCCGCCGGCGCCATCATCCTCGCCAAGGTCAACACCCTCGACTGGTTCGCCAAGACCAACTGGGGCGCCAGCACCCTCGGCGGCCAGACCAAGAATCCCTACAATCTCGACTACGTCCCCGGCGCCTCCTCCAGCGGCACCGGCGCCGGCGTCGCCGCCTGGTTCGCCACCGTCGGCCTTGGCTCCGAGACCGGCGTCTCCATTCGCAACCCGACGTCGGAAAACAATCTCGTCGGCCTCGCGCCCACCCTCGGCCTCGTCTCCCGCGCCGGGATGATCATGAGCGCCTTCACCCACGAGCGCGGCGGCCCCATGGCGCGCAACGTCTACGACCTCGCCGCCACCCTCGACGTCATCGCCGGCGTCGACGCCGAGGACCTCGTCACCATGTCCTCCCGCGGCCACATTCCGCCCGAGGGCTTCCTCTCTTTCGTCGATCCCAAAAACGGCCTCAAGGGCGCGCGCATCGGCGTCCTCCGCGACATGTTCCGCTCCGGCCCCCGGCATACCGAGGGCCTCGCCCTGATCGAGAAGGCCATCGCCGACCTCCGCGCCGCGGGCGCCGTTGTCTACGATCCCCTCTCCACCGGTCTTCCGCTGCTCGACATCCTCGCCGACACCCGCGTCGCCCAGTGGGAAAAGCGCGCCTCCACCAATCTCTTCCTCGCCCGCCTCGGCCCCGGCTCCCCCTACAAGGACATGACCGAGATGATCGCCAAAAACCCGGCACACCTCGGCCACCTCAAGGCGCAGGACGAAGTCACCGATCTCGACCAAAATCCCGCCTACGTCGCTCGCCTCAGGAACCGCGAGATTCTTCAGAAGGCGATCCTCGACCTTCTCGATCGCCACCAGCTCGACGCCCTCGTCTTCCCCTTCAAGACCCTGCCCGCGACCAAGATCAAGGACGGCTGGACCAACAAGGAGGCCGACAACCCCCTCAGCTCCCAGACCGGCTTCCCCGGCCTCCTCGTGCCCGCCGGCTTTGTCTCCGAAAACCGGCCCATCGCCCTCGAATTCCTCGGCCGCCCTTACGCCGAACCGGTCCTCATCAAAATGGCCTCCGCCTACGAGGCCGCCTCCCGCCACCGCAAGTCGCCCGAAAGCACCCCCGCTCTGCCCGGGGAAAAATTCAGCTACTGATTTCCCATGCGCCTCCTTCGCCTCGCCCTCTGTTCGTTCGTCGCCACCGCCGGCGCGCTCTTCGCCGCCGACGCCGTCAAGACGCGTGTCCCCCTCGCCGAAGCCACCATACCCGAACTCCAGCTCGCGATGGAGCAGGGGACGCTCACCTCCGAAAAACTCGTCTCGCTCTACCTCGCCCGCATCGCCGCCTACGACAAGCAGGGGCCCGCCCTCAACACCATCATCACCCTCAACCAAAAGGCCCTCGAGCAGGCCCGCGCCCTCGACGCCGAGCGCGCCGCCGGCAAGGTTCGCGGCCCCCTCCACGGCATTCCCGTCCTGGCCAAGGACAACTACGACACCGCCGACCTCCCCACCTCCGGCGGCTTCAAGGGCCTCGCCGGCGACATTCCCCTCCGCGACGCGTTCACCATCCGCCGCCTGCGCGAGGGTGGCGCCATCATCATCGCCAAGGCCAATCTCGACGAGTTCAACAGCGGCTCCTCCGGCACCAGCGGCCTCGGCGGCCAGACCAAAAACCCCTACAACCTCGCCAAGAGTCCCGGTGGCTCCTCCGCAGGCACCGGCGCCGGCCTCGCCGCCGTCTTCGCCCAGATCGGCCTCGGCACCGAGACCGGCTCCTCCATCCGAAATCCGTCCACGAAGAACAACCTCGTCGGCCTCGCGCCCACCCTCGGCCTCGTCTCCCGCCACGGCGTCCTACCCAGCTCCCTCCTCCTCGACCGCACCGGCCCCATGGCGCGCAACGTCACCGACGTCGCCATCGCCCTCCATGCCGTGGGCGGCATGGACGCCGGTGATCTCCTCACCGCCGCCAGCCTCGGTCGTTTCCCCGCCGAAGGTTATCTCGGCCACCTGAAAAAGGACGCGCTCAAGCATGCCCGCATCGGCGTGCTCCGCGAGAACTTCGGCTCCGACGCCGACGGCGCCGAGGGTCGCGCCGTGGCCTCCGCCGCCATCAAGGCCCTCGACGAAGCCGGCGCCGTCCTCGTCGACCCGCTCCCCGTCGGCCTCGACCTCTTCACCGTCCTCAAGGACGTCTCCACCTCCTCCGCCGAGCGCCGCGAGGCCCTCTCCATCTACCTGGGCAACCGCCGCCCCGACGGCCCGATCAAGTCCCTAGCCGACATCATCTCCTCCGGCCAGGCCCTCGGGAAACTTCAGAAGGGCCTCGTCCGCGCCCAGGAGGCGCCGCCGATGTATCAGAATCCAGACTACGACGCCTTCGCCCGAAACCGGGCCGCCCTGCAAAGGATCATCCTCGATCTCTACGACCGCTACG
>JAIXVY010000438.1 GCA_027482505.1 Opitutaceae bacterium
CAGCACCACCGCCCTCTACGGCGTGGACAAGGGCCTCTTCGGCCGCCAATCCTACGCCATGATGGCCAAGGCCTCCCACGCCGGCGGCGCGCGCAAGCTCACCCTCGGCCCAGCCCTGCTCTGCACCGCGCTCTTCGGCGGCGTGACCGCCCTCGCCGTGCTCCCCCACTGCGGCGTGGTGCTCACCGCCTTCGCCACCGACTGGTATGCGAGCGTGTTCCCGCAGGCCTACACCCTGGAGAACTTCGCCCTCGCCCTCGGCCACCCGCTCACCGTCTCGGCCATCTCCAACTCCATCAAGTTCGCCGCCGCCAGCACCGTGGTCGACGTCATCCTCGGCATCGCCATCGCCTACGTCGTCGTCCGGTCCAAGCTGCCCTACCGCGGCATTCTCGACGTGCTCGCCATGCTGCCGCTGGCCGTGCCGGGACTCGTCATCGCCTTTGGCTACCTCGCCATGAGCCAGGAGGGCCGCTTCTTCGGCTTCCTCAACCCGACGGAAAACCCCACCATCCTGCTCATCATCGCCTATTCCGTGCGCCGCCTGCCCTACGTGGTGCGCTCCGCCGTGGCAGGCTTCCAGCAGACCAGCGAGACGCTCGAGGAGGCGGCGCAGAATCTCGGCTGCCCTCCCCTGCGCGCCCTGCGCAAGATCACCCTGCCGCTCATCGCCGCCAACCTCATCGCCGGCGGCCTGCTCGCCTTCGCCTTCGCCATGCTCGAGGTATCCGATTCGCTGATACTGGCGCAAAAGCAGGCCTTCTACCCCATCACCAAGGCCATCCTGGAGCTCTTCCAGTTGCTCGGCGACGGCCAGTTCATCGCCAGCGCCCTCGGCGTCTGGGCCATGACCTTCCTCGGCATCTGCATCGTGGGTCTCAGCATCGTGCTGGGCAAAAAGCTCGGCGCCATCTTCCGGGTGTAAACCCGCTGAACTTTTGCCACGGAGGGCACGGAGCGCGGACACGGAGGTTCAGGAGGTCCGTCCTCCTACCTTGCCTTCAGGGTAAAGTGGCGCGCTATCTCCCCGTCTTCACGATGATCGACCATGCCTCCGTGCTCTCCGTGTCCGGTCTTCGTGCCCTCCGTGGCCGATAAGAAACGATGCTCTACCTCCTCCCCGTCTCCCTGCTCTGGGCCTTTTCGCCGGGCCTGATCAAACACTTCCTCGGCGACCTGCCCTCGCCGGTCGTGGCGATGGTGAGGCTCGGGCTGACCTTTCTCGTCTTCGCGCCCTTTCTGCGCCCCGGCCTGCTCGCCAAGCGCACCTCCGCGTGGCTGGCCGGCATCGGCGCGGTGCAATTCGGGCTGATGTATCTGCTCTACCTTCAGGCCTTCAAACATCTCCAGGGCCACGAGGTCTTTCTCTTCACCATCCTCACCCCGCTCTACGTCGTCCTGCTCGACGCCGCCATCGACAACAAATTCGTCCCGCGCCACGGCCTCGCCGCCCTGCTCTCCGTGATCGGCGCGGGCCTCATCATCCCGCGCGGCGTGGGCACGGCCGACGTGATGATCGGCTTCCTCCTCGTGCAGGGCGCCAACCTCTGCTTCGCCGCCGGCCAGGTCGCCTACAAACGCACCCGCCCCGCCCTCGCGCCCAAGGCCTCCGACGCCGGGCTCTTCGCCTGGCTCGCCCTCGGCGGCTTCGTCGCCACCGCCCTCGTCGCCGCGCCCGCGGCCGACTGGTCCGCCTTCACGCCCGACGCCACCCAATGGCTCGTGCTCGCCTTCCTCGGCCTCGTCGCCAGCGGCGTCGGTTTTTTCCTCTGGAATCTCGGCCTCGCCCGGGTCAACGCCGGCACGCTCGCGGCCATGAACAACGCCAAGATACCGCTGGGCGTCGCCGTCTCCCTCCTCGTGTTTCGCGAGCCCACGCATCTCCCGCGCCTGATCGCCAGCCTCGTCCTGCTCGGCGCCGCCGTCTGGATCGCCGAGTCGGGCCGCGCGCCCGCCGCCGAAAAAGAGCCGGCCTAAAGCCCTCGCGCGTCCACCCGCGCCGCGAACTCCGCCACCGCGGCCCGCGCATCCTCGCCCGGGCGCGCGTCGCGGGTCAGCGAGTGCAGCGAAAACGCCGTCGCCAGCCGCAGCGCCTCCGCCGGCGGCAGCCCGCGCAGCTCCGCCGCGACCAACCCCGCCACCATCGCGTCGCCCGCGCCCACCGTGCTGCCCACCGCGACCGCGGGCGGCCTCGCCTCGACCGCGCCCGCGCGCGACACCAGCAGCGCGCCCTTCGCGCCGCGCGACACCGCCACGCTCCCCGCGCCGCGTCCCGACAGTTCGCGCGCCGCGGCCAGCACCGCAGCCTCGTCGGGCAACTCCCGCCCGAGCAGCGCGGCCAGCTCGTGCTCGTTGGGCTTGATGAGATCGGGCCCCGCCGCGAGCGCGGCCGCGAGCGGCGCCCCGCTCGTGTCGAGCGCAACGCGCGCGCCGCGGGCCCGCACGCGCTCGATGGCGCGCGCATAAAAATCCACCGGCGCCCCGGGCGGCAGGCTGCCCGCGAGCACGACCCAACGCGCCTCGACCGCGTCGAGTTGCGCGAGCAGCGCTTCGAGGTCGGCCGGCGCGGGCGCGAGGCCGGGGAAATTCAGGTCGGTGGTCTCGCCGCGCGCAGGGTCCACGATTTTCAAGCCCACGCGCGTCTCGCCCGGCAAACGCAGGCAACGATCCCGCACGCCCAGCGCCGCGAAGCGCGCCACGAAGATCGCGTCGTTGTCCCGCCCGAGAAAGCCGAGCGCCTCGACCGCGTGCCATTGCTCGGCGAGCGCGGCGGCCACGTTGACGCCCTTGCCCCCCGCGCGATCGCCGGCGAGCTCGGCTCGGTTCACCGCGCCGGGCGCGAGGCCGCGCACGAAGATCGTGCGGTCGATGGCGGGATTGAGCGTGACCGCGACGACATCGACGGGCGTTTTTCCAGATCCGGGCATGCGGCGAAGAAAAGCGACGTTCGCCGCCGCCGCCAGCCCGCAAACCCGGCGCAAAAAACCCGCCCCCGAAAACAGGGGGCGGGTGAAAAAACGGCCGCGGGCGAAACGCGCCCGGGGCGGCGCGGCTCAGCGCGGATCGAGCACGCTGGCCTGGGAGAGCTTGCCCGCCGAGGCGGAGCTGAGCTGGGTGGCCTTCTGGTTCTCGGTGTCGAGGATCCAGAGGCTGCTCGCGCCGGCGGAGCGGTTGGTGAAGACGACGTGGCGACCGTCGGCCAGCCAGCTCGCCTCGACCGCGTCGGCCGATTGCTTGGAGGCCTGCTTGGCGATGCCCGTCTTCAAATCATAGACCGCGATCTGGTAGCCGCGGCCGATGCGCGCGGTGAAGGCGATTTTGGTCGGATCGGCGCGGCTCCAATCCGGCTCGGCGCAGTAGCCGCTGATGCGGGTGGGCAGGCGGCGGGCCGCGCCGCCGGCGGCGGCCATCACGTAGAGCTGCGGACCGCCCGCGGCGTCGGAGGTGAACACGATCTGCGAGCCGTCGGGTGAGAAGCTGGGCGAGGCCTCGACCGCGGTGGTGCGGGTCTTGCGCGTGATCTGGCGGCCCTGGGCGTTGCCGATGTAGATCTCGGGATTGCCCTCGCCGGAGAGCACCATGGCGACGTTCTGGCCGTTGGGGCTGAAGCGGGCGCCGCTGTTGGTGCCCTTGAAGCTCACGAAGGTGTTACGCTGCAAGGAACCCAGATCCATCACGAAGATGTCGGGGTAGCCGGTGCGGAAATAGCTGGTGTAGATCAGACGGCCGCCGTCCGGCGACCAGCGCGGGGTCATGGCGAGCGACTTGTCGTTGGTGATCTGCTTCACCTCGCCGAGGAAGAGGTCGCCGACATAGACCTCGGGCTTGCCGCCGCGCTCGCCGATAAAGGCCAGCTTGGTGGCGAAGAAACCGGGCTTGTTCGTCATCGCGCGCACCGCGACGTCCGCGGCGCGCAGGAGGGCGTTGCGCTGCGAGGTGCCGCCCACCACCTGGCTGACCACCGGGGTGCCCTGGCTGCGGGTGACGGTGACCTGCACCTGGTTGGGGCCGGCCGAGGCGAAGTTGACCTTGAAGGCGAAGCCCGTCGCCTGGCGACGGAAGGCGCCGTGGGCGTTGAAGGCGAGATTGGCCAGCGAGTTGAGCTCGGGCGTGGAGCCGGTGACGAGGATGGGCGTGTTCTTCAGCTCGGTCTCGATGACCACCTCGCCGAGATCGCGCTGCGCGCGCGCTTCCTGAGAGCCAAGGACCGCCGCGAGGGCGGCGACCACGATTAGAGGGAGGGATTTGAACCGGGGAAAAAATCGGGTGAGCATGAGCGTCGTTGACGCCCCTTCTATTTACTCCGCCACTCCACCGCTCAACGCCAATCCGGCGCACCGCCATTTTTCTTCGCCCATGACTCCCGACGCCCTCAAGGAACATCTCAAGCAGGTCAAATATCCCGGCTTCAGCCGCGACATCGTCTCCTTCGGCCTGGTGAAGTCCGCCGCCCTCCTCGACGGCACCGCGCGCGTCGCCCTCGCCCTCACCACCGCCGACCCGAAGATCCCCCTCCACCTCAAGCGCGAGGTGGAAAACTGCCTCCGCGCCCTGCCCGGGGTGAAGGACGTGGTCATCGACGTGTCCGTCTCCGCCCCGAAGGTCGCCCCCGGCGCCGGCAACCTCGGCGGCAACAACGCCGCGCCCAAGACCACCAAGTTCGCCGTCGCCATCGCCTCCGGCAAGGGCGGCGTCGGCAAGTCCACCTTCTCGGTCAACCTCGCCGTCGCCGCCGCCGCCCACCTCGCCCGCCTCGGCCGCCCCGGTCGCGTGGGCCTCATGGACTGCGACATCTACGGCCCCTCCGTCCCCCTCATGATCGGCCTCCACGGCGAACGCCCCGGCGTGGTCGGCCAGGGCGAGGCCTCCCGCCTCATCCCGCTCGAGGCCCACGGCGTGAAGGTCATGAGCATGGGCTTCCTCGTCGACGACAACACCCCCGTCGTCTGGCGCGGCCCCATGATCATGAAGACCATCCA
>JAIXVY010000036.1 GCA_027482505.1 Opitutaceae bacterium
CGTCGACCAGTCCCCCCTCTCTCGCACCCCGCGCTCCAACCCCGCCCTCTACACCGAGGCCTGGGACCTTATCCGCGAGCTCTACGCCAAGACCGACGCAGCCCTCGCCGCCGGCTTCAGCGCGTCGAGCTTTTCCTTCAACGCCGGCGACGGCCGTTGCGACCACTGCCAAGGCCTAGGCTACGAAAAGGTGGAGATGCAGTTCCTCTCCGACGTCTTCGTCCCCTGCCCCGTCTGCGAAGGCCGCCGCTTCAAGCCCGAGGTCCTCGCCATCACGTGGTCCGACCGCTCCGTAGCCGACCTGCTCAACACCTCCGTCTCCGACGCCCTCGAGCTATTCGTTTCCCAACCCGCCATCCGATCGCGGCTCGTCGTCCTCGACCAGGTGGGCCTCGGCTACCTCACCCTCGGCCAGCCCCTAAACACCCTCAGCGGCGGCGAAGCCCAGCGCCTAAAACTAGTCAAATACCTCAGCGGCGTCTCCTCCGGCGCGGAGCCCGCGCCGGCATCTCAAATTTCAAATCTCAAATCTCAAATCCCCTCAGGAGCACTGCTCCTGCTGGACGAGCCCACCTCCGGCCTCCACCGCCACGACGTCGCCCGCCTCCTCCAGGTGCTCCAAGCCCTCGTGGACCGCGGCCACAGCCTGATCGTCATCGAGCACAACCTCGACGTCCTCAAATCCGCCGACTGGCTGATCGAGGTCGGCCCCGAGGCCGGCGCCGGCGGCGGCCGCATCGTCGCCGAAGGCACGCCCGAGCAGGTCGCGCGCGCCAAGACCGCCACTTCCCCCTACCTCGCGGAGGCGCTCTTCCCCG
The DNA here is from genome assembly GCA_027482505.1 of Opitutaceae bacterium. Classification (GTDB taxonomy): domain Bacteria; phylum Verrucomicrobiota; class Verrucomicrobiia; order Opitutales; family Opitutaceae; genus IMCC26134_A. Next base: position 819 of record JAIXVY010000036.1, read on the forward strand.
CGGCCGACACGAGCGGCGACCTCCTCGCCGCCGAAGACGCCGACGGCGCGATCTCAAATCCCAAATCTCAAATCTCAAATCCGCCTCAGGCTTGCCTGCGGCTGGAGGGCGCGCGCGAAAACAACCTCAAGAACCTCTCGCTCACCATCCCGCACCGTCAGCTCAATGTCGTCACCGGCGTCTCCGGCTCGGGCAAGAGCACCCTCGCCTTCGACATCATCTTCGCCGAGGGCCAGCGCCGCTTCATGGACTCCATGAGCGCCTACGCGCGCCAGTTCGTGGAGCAGATGCCCCGCCCCGCCATCGACCGCCTCACCGGCATCCCCCCCACCGTCGCCATCGAGCAACGCATCACCCGCGGCTCCCGCAAGAGCACCGTCGCGACCATCACCGAGGTCGCCCAATACCTCCGCCTCCTCTACGCCCGCCTCGGCGTCCAGCACCACCCCGACACCGACAAGCCCGTCCAGCCGCTTTCGCCGCCGCAGCTCAAGCGCCTGCTCTCGAAGGTCCTCGCCGCGCCCGCGGCGAAGAAGGCGAAACATCTTTATCTTTGGGCCCCTCTCATCCGCGGCCGCAAAGGCCACCACCAGCCCATCGCCACCTGGATCGAGGACCACGGCTTCGAGCTCATGCGCGCCGACGGCCGCGTCTTCCCCGTCTCCGCCTTCCAAAAACTCGACCGCTACTCCGAGCACGACGTCGAGGTCGTGGTCGCCGATTTAAAGACCGACGATTCCCGGAGCTTCGCCGCCCTCGACGAGGCCCTGAAGCTGGGCAAGGGCTCCTGCTTCCTCCTTTCGAACAAAGGCGAAACGCTCTCCTGGTTCTCCACCACCCGCACCGACGCCGAGACCGGAGAAAGTTTTCCCGAACTAGACCCCAAGCACTTCTCGCACAATTCCCCGCGCGGCTGGTGCCCCACCTGCCGCGGCCACGGCCGCGTCTTCCCCTGGATGCTCGAGCCCGACGAGGAAAACGACGACGACCCCGCCGCCCGTCTCCGAGCCTTCGGCATCGAGTCCGAGGACGATGTCGCGGACTCTGGCACGCTCTGTCCCGACTGCCACGGCCAGCGCCTCGCCCGCATCCCCCGCGCGGTGAAACTCCACTTCGCCGGGAAGCACCCGCCGCTCTCGCTCCCGCAGCTCCTCGCCGCCACGCCCGCCAGCCTCCTACGCAGTCTGGATCAACTCGATCTAGACGAGCGCGGCCGCGCCATCGTGCAGGACATCATCCCGCAAATCCGCGAGCGTCTTCGCTTTCTCGACCACGTAGGCCTCGGCTACCTCTCGCTCGACCGCCCCACCGATACCCTCAGCGGCGGCGAGGCCCAGCGCATCCGCCTCGCCGCCCAGCTCGGCACCAACCTCGCCGGCGTGCTCTACGTCCTGGACGAGCCCTCCATCGGCCTCCACGCCCGCGACAACGACCGCCTCATCGAGACCCTCCAATCCCTGCGCGACAAAGGAAACACCCTCCTCGTCGTCGAGCACGACGACGAGCTCATGGAGCGCTGCGACCGCCTGATCGACCTCGGCCCCGCCGCCGGCATCCACGGCGGCGAGATCCTCGCCGAAGGCACGCCCGCCGAGGTGAAGCGTATCGAAAAATCCCTTACGGGCCGTTACCTCGCCACCGGCATCGCCCACCCCCTCCGCGGAGAATACCGCCCCGTCGGGTTGAAAGCGTTGTCCCCCACGCGTTCTTCACGCTCCGCTCGCTCCCCGAAGCGCGTTGAGGACAACGCGCCCCACCCACAATCGACCTTCCTCGAGCTCACCGGCGCCCGCCTCCGCAACCTGAAGAACTTCGACCTTCGCCTCCCGCTCGGCCGCCTCGTCATGGCCTGCGGCCCTTCCGGCGCGTGCAAGTCCACCCTCTTCCGCGACCTCCTCCACCCCGCCGTCGCCCACGCGATCAAGACCAACACCGCCAAGCTCACCGGCAAGGCCTACGCCAAAACCATCGGCCTCGACTCCGGCGAGACGCCGCCCTTCGCCGAGCTGCGCAACGGCCAGCTCTTCAAAAAGGTCATCGAGGTCGACCAGTCCCCGATCGGAAAAACCCCGCGCTCCACGCCCGCCACCTACCTCGGCATCTTCGACCTCATCCGCCAGTTCTTCGCCTCCATACCCGAGGCCAAGATTCGCGGCTACACCGCCGGCCGCTTCTCCTTCAACACCGCGGGCGGCCGCTGCGAGACCTGCGCCGGCGCCGGCCGCGTGAAGCTCGAGATGGCCTTCATGCCCGACACCTATCTGCCCTGCGACGACTGTCGCGGCACCCGCTACGCCCCCGAGCTAAACGATCTGCGCTGGAAGGACAAAAACATCGCCGACGTGCTCGCCCTCACCTTCGAGGAGGCCGTCGCCTACTTCGACTTCCACAGCCAGCTCAGCCAGGTCTGCCAACTCATGGTGGACTGCGGCCTCGGCTACCTCACCCTTGGCCAGTCCAGCCCGACGCTCTCCGGCGGAGAAGCCCAGCGCCTCAAGCTCGTCACCGAGCTCTCCGCCGGCCTCGCGTCCTATCGCGAGCGCTCCCGAGACATTCGATTCCAAAATCTCTACCTGCTCGAGGAGCCGACCATCGGCCTCCACCTCAGCGACTGCGAGAAGCTGATCAAGGTGCTCCACGCCCTCGTCAAGCAAGGCCACACCGTGGTCGTGATCGAACACCACCTCGACCTCCTCGCTGAAGCCGACTGGATCCTCGAACTCGGCCCCGTCGGCGGCCCCGACGGCGGCGACCTCCTCTACCAAGGCCCCCTCTCCGGCCTCCTGAAACAAAAGAACTCGCCCACCGCGCCTTACCTCCGCGCCAAGCTAAAGACCTAAACGCATTCTGGTTTCGCCGGAGAATCCACTAGACGAGGCCGCAGGCACGAAGCGCGGGCCTTGGCGGCAATCAAAGCCGCCCTTCGGCCTGCTCTCATCAGAAGTCGCGGGCTTCTTTTCCCGATGCTTTCACGGGCCGGGTCTTTGGCTTTTTCGCGGCGCGAACCCTCGCGGTTCGTTCTTTCGCCGCGTCGCTTAAACGCGCCACGCTCACCTCGCCGCCTTCCCCGACGCTGAAGGTCCTCCGACGTCCCTCGTGCTCATAGACGATCACCAAGGCCTTGTTCCAACCCGGCGTCGGGTCGGCCCCAAGCCAGCGCGGCCTGGCCCAGAACACCGTCTCGGAGTCGCGGAGCAGGTTGTTCACCCGGTAGGTCACATCGACGAATTTGTCCCCGGAACCATACACCGCGGAAATCACCAGCAGGTTTGCAGTCGCCTTGCCGGCCGCGGCCGTTTTGGACGGACGGACATTCTCGTTGGCGGCGGGAGCAGCGGTCGGGGAAGCGCAACCGGCCAAAAGAGCCAAAGGTAGCGCGAGGCAAAGCAGGGGTAGTTGCCGCATTATCCCATCAGCCTGAGCGCCATGTCTTCCCGGTCAAAGAGGAAGCCCCGGGCCTTTGCCCACCCTCCGCTCAACGAGATTATCGCACAACCGGCCCCGGTCCGGGTTGGGCGAGGCTCAGCCGATTTCCAGCAATCCACTAAGGTGCAAAGTTATACGCCTTTCCGACGCTACAGACTTGCGTGTTTATCGTGCATATACCTACGTAATTAACCGGATGCCCTCCGCTACCGTCACCTCCGAAGAACTGACGCTCCGCCCGTCTTCGCGACACCTTACGCGAAACCAACGCGAGCGATGCGTGATGGCCCGGGTGCAACGCGGTGGCCGGATGTATTACCGCTGTTTCGCCGTTTCGCGCTACGCCGACTGGGAGTCGGCCGAAGCCGCGGCCCGCCTCTGGCTGCGCGGCATCCACGCCTTTCTCTCCACCCTGCCCGCCGCCGAGCCGCGACTCTCCGCGCGCAACCGCTCCGGCGTGGCCGGCGTGTTTCTGCATACCAGCCTGCATCGCTTGAAGTCGGGGCGCGTGGCCGCGTATCGGGGCTACGTGGCGCGGTGGCCGCGTTCTCCCATCGGACTGAAGTGGATGTTCGCCACCTGCGGCGGCGAAGAGGGCGCGTTTTTGCGCGCCTGCATCACCCGCGAACTCCGAACCGCGGACCGCTGCCGGGTGGAATGGGTGGCGCGGACTTTGTCGCCCGAAAAGCGCGACGCCCTGCTTCGGTTGCGCCGGACGGCGCCCATCGGCATGCTAGCCAGTTCTCCGGACGCGGCGGCCTGAGCCGCCTCCGCGAGCCGACTAGCGGCGGACTCGCTCAGGGCGCGACTTCGAGCGCGAAGGGCTGAAACCACTCCTCGCCGCCGAGGCGAAACTGCGCCCACACCAGATAGCGGCCTTCGCGCGGGATCATCACGTCGAAGGCGAACCTCGGCCGAGTAGGATTCTTCAAAGGCGGCAAAGGCGAGAGACCGTCTTTCGGCGGCTCCACCTCGCCCGGCTCCACCCGCGGATGCAGATGCGCGAAGCCGCTGCGCGCCTCGTCGAAGGCGGTCGTGTGCACGTAGGCGCCCATCACGGGCTCGAGCGGGACCGGCGAGCCATCCTTCGCCCGCACGTGAAAGACCAGCGTGCCGGGCGTTCCCGCTTTCACCACATCGCCCTTCTCCAAACCGAGGCCGAGCACAAAGGCCCCGCGCTCCGTCTCCTCGCCTAGCCGGGGGGCGCGCCAGGCGGGGTCCGCCGTCGCGTTCCCGGCCGCGGTGTAGTCCGCAAACGCATACAGCCCGCGTCCCGTCGCCGCCGGGGTGAAATCCGCGAAGACGCGATAGACTCCGCCCCGCAGCGGCGTGTGCGAAAAAATCCACTCGCCAGGATTGGCCCCCGGCTCGGGATGGATGTGCTGGTAGTCCCGCAGGCTGGGATCGACCAAGAGCAGGTGCATCTTGCGCGTGTGCACCGTCATGAGATCCACCGGGCCGATGGGTTTACCGCCCGAGGTCGCGAGCGTCAGCTTCCAGCGTGTCTCGCGCCCCGCCGCCGGCTCGGCCCCGCCTTCGGGCGAGAGCGCCACCTTCACCGGCGAACGCATCGCCACGACCGGGATGAATTGCGGATTGGCCGGATCGCACATCTCCAGCGCGTTCGCGCCCGACACCTGAAAATCCATGTGATGCAGGTTCGTGCCCGTCGGTATCAGCCGGAAGCCGAAATACAGGGCCGCCGCCGCGGCCGTGATCGCCGCCACGCTCCGCCAATTCACCACGTCGCCCCGCCCCGCCGTCGTCGATTCCGTGCTCATCCGTGAAATCCGTGGTTAAAAAACTCAGCGCTTCATCTTGCCGACGAACTCGGACGGCGACCAACCCGAGCCGTCCGCGCGCCACGCGATTTTTCCCTGCTCGTTGATCAGAAGCGTGGCCAGCGTGTGCTTGATGAGCGGGCTGCCTTTCTCCCCCTCCAATTCGGTCAGAACACCGAATTGCTTCAACAGGTCCTTGATCGCGCCCTCCGGCCCGGTGAGGAAGGAGAAATTAGAGGTGTCGATGCCGCGCGCCTCGGCGTATTCCCGCAACACGCCGGGCGTGTCGTATTCGGGATCGAGCGTGATCGAGACGAACTCGATGTTCGGCACGCCCGCCTCCTTCGCCAGCTTTTGGGTCTCCATCATTTTCGACGTGGCCAGCGGACACATCGTCGCGATCGGGCAGCGCGAGTAGATGAAGTTCATCATGATCTGCTTGCCGCGCCAGCGCGCCGCCTGCGCCACCTCGCCATTGTGGGTGTAGAGCGCGAAATCGGGCAGATTTTCACCCACTTCGCGGTAGGCGCCGCGCCCGCGGATGGTGGTGTCCTCGCGCAACTGGTCGGCGGCCTTGCGCACCGCCACGTCCGCCACGGGATCCTGCCACCACACGCCCTCGAGGCGGAACTTGCCTTCCCCTTCCTCGACGAGGGTCGCGCGCAGCTCGGCGCCCTCTTTCGCCAGGGCCAGATCGCCCGCCCCGACGGCGAACTCCATCGTCATGCGCGGCATATAGCCCGGTATCTCGTCATGATCGACGAGCAGCGAGCCGCGCTCCTTCAAAACCGAAACAACCCGTCCCGTGACGGGGCGGCCCTTTGCAACCGACTCGCTCGCGGTTTCTTCCGTCTTTTTCGATGCGGCCGAAGGTCCGCAGCCCGTCATTGCCGCCGCCAGCCCGCAAGCCAGTGTTCCGATTAGCCAAGCGCGAGAGGTCCGTCCGTTCATGCGCCCACCGTTCCGCCTGGGGGAAACGTTTGTCAAAGGCATTGCGACCTCCAAATTTCGCCTTTCTTTCCGCGCCACCCACCGCACATGGCCATGCCCGCGACCACCCTTCCTGTTTCTAACGCACCACGCCTGACCGCGTCCCCCCGGACCGCGGCCTACCGTCCCGGTCTCGCCTGGTTCGCGACCGCCGCCTTCGTCTGGATTTTCTTCATCATCTACAAGGGCGCCTTCACCACCAGCATCGGCGCCGGCATGGTCTTCCCCGACTGGCCGCTCTCCAACGGCTCCTTGAATCCAGAGGGCTGGCTCAAGGACCAGGACATGCTCGCCGAGCACGGCCACCGTCTCGCCGCCGGCGTGATGACCATTCTCTCCACCATCCTTGCCGTCTGGCTGCACCGCACCGAGGCCCGCGCCTGGCTGCGCAAACTCGGCTGGGCCGCCTTCGCCTTGGTCTTCGTGCAAGCCTTCGTCGGCGGCCTGCGCGTCCTCCTCGACCACTTGCACGTCGAGATGGTGAACACCAGCGTCGGCCGCCTCTTCGCCATGGGCCACGCCTGCCTCGCCCAGCTTTTCCTGTGTTCGGTCGCGGCCATCGCCATCGGTTGCTCGCGGACCTGGATCGAGCGCCGCGCCGGACTTCGCGCCGAGCCCTCCGCCGGTCTGCGCAAGCTTGCCCGCGTCTGCCTGGCTCTTCTTTTCGCCCAGCTCGCCATCGCCGCGGTCATGCGTCACAGCTTCGCCGGCATGGCCATCCCCACCTTTCCCCATAGCACGCCGGAGGGCGACCTTCTGCCGCACGCGTGGAGCTTCGCGGTCGGCATCCAGTTCGCCCACCGCGCCATGGCGCTTGTGCTTACGGTCGCTCTGATCGCGCTCGCCGTCGCCGTGTGGCGAGGCCGCTCCGCGCCCTCCGCCATGCGCCTCGGCGCGGGCGGGCTGATGTTTTGCCTCGCGCTCCAGATCTTCCTCGGCGCCGCCACCGTGCTGAGCGGACGCAGCCCTTACTACGCCACCTGGCACGTCATCGTGGGCGCCGCCCTGCTCGTCTCCACCTTCGCCATCACCTGGGTGCTCCATCGCGACGCCATCGAGGGCTCCGCCCCCGCCGCCGCATGAGTTCCGCCGCCTCCGAGTCCTCCGCGCCGCCGTCCGCTTTTCGCGATATCGTCGAGCTCACCAAACCTCGGCTGAGTCTCCTGTCCGTCCTCACCACCTTGGTCGGCTACGCCGCGGCCAAACCGGGCTGGCATCCCGCCGAGTTCCTCTACCTTTGCCTCGGCACCTGCGCCTGCGCCGCCGGGGTCGCCTCGCTCAACCAATGGATGGAGCGCGACACCGACGCGCAGATGGCCCGCACGTCCGACCGTCCCCTCCCCGCCGGCCGCATGCCGCCGGGCAACGCCTTCGTGCTCGGCTGGGCGCTCTGCGCCGTCGGTCTCGGTTTTCTCTTCGGCAAGGTCGCCGGCCTCGCCGCCTTCTTCGCCCTCGCCACCATCGTCAGCTACCTCGCCCTCTACACGCCGGCCAAGCGTTCCTCCCGCTGGTCCACCGAGATCGGCGCCGTCGCGGGGGCCTTTCCTCCGCTCATCGGCTGGGGCGCGGCCGAGGGCGGACGCGTCGAGGTCGACGCGCTGGGTTGGATCCTGTTCGGCATCCTGCTTACCTGGCAGATCCCCCACTTCATGGCCGTGGCCTGGACCTACCGGCATGACTACGCGCGGGTGAACTTCCCCATGCTCACCACCCGCGATCCCGATGGCGGCGCCGTGGCCCGCTGGTCGCTGGTCAACACGATCGCCGTCGTCGCGCTCAGCGTGCTGCCCGCCTTCCTGGGGCTCGCGACCTGGGGCTACGCGATTTTCAGCGCGTTGCTCGGCGCCTGGTTCATCGGACGCGCCCTCGCCTTCCTCCGCCCCGCGACGCGAGACGCCATGGCCCGGAAACTTTTCCTCTGCTCCATCGCCTGGCTTCCCCTCCAGCTCGGCGCGCTCGTGATCGACCGCGTCTGGTTCGTGGCCCCCTGATCATCGCCCCGCCTTCGCCTCCATGGATCTCAACGACATCCCCGCGCTCAACGCCGGCCTCAACGCCCTCGCCACCCTGCTGATGACGGCGGGCTTTGTTTTCATCAAGTCGGGCAACAAGAACGCCCACCGCGCCTGCATGCTCTCCACCGGCGTGGTATCCGCGATCTTCCTCGTCGGCTATGTGGCCCACAAAGCCCTGAAGGGCGCCGCCGCCGGCGCGGGCGAGGCGATCCACACCCAGTTCGGCGGCGAGGGTGCGATCCGCGTCGTCTACTACGTGATGCTCATCACCCACGTGCTGCTCGCGATCGCCATCGCCTACCTTGTGCCCAAGACCTTCGCCCTCGCCTTCAAGGGCGAATTCGAGCGCCACAAAAAGTGGGCCCGCATCGTCTTCCCCATCTGGTATTACGTCAGCGTCACCGGCGTGCTGGTCTACTTTTTCCTCTATCAGTGGTGGCCGTCCAAGTAGGCGCTACGCCAGGCCCGCCGCCGTCCTGAGGTCCGCCTCGAAGCGACCCACCACCGACTCCCAGGTGATGCCCAGCGCCGTCCGGCGCGCCTCCGCGCGGATCTCCGGCCACCGGGACCGATCATCCAGCGCCCGTGACGCCGCGGCATGAAAGGCCGCGGCGTCGCCGAAGCGCGCCGCGAAGCCGTTCACGCCGTCGCGCACGTGCTCGCGCGTCGCCGCGTAGTCGTAGGCCACCGTCGTCAGACCGCTCGCCATGGCCTCCGTGACCACGTTGCCAAAGGTCTCGGTCACGCTGGGGAAGAGAAACAGGTCGCCCGAGGCGTAGTGGGCCGCGAGCTCGGCGCCTCGCCGCATGCCGGCGTAGTGAAACTCCGGATGCTCGCGCCTCAGCGGCTCCCGTGCCGGGCCGTCGCCGACCAGCACGAACCGCAGCCGCGGCTCGCGCTCGCGGAGACGGAGAAACGCCTCCACCGCCAGCCCCAGGTTTTTCTCCGCCGCGATCCGGCCCACGTAAAGCGCCACCGGATCGTCGGGGCCCGCGCCCCAGCTTTCGCGCAGCGCGGAGTCGCGCCTGGCGGGATCGAAAAGCGCCGCGTCCACGCCCCGCGCCATCACGCCCAGGCCGCGAAAGCGCTCCGCCGCCAGCTCGCCGACCATCTGCCGCGTCGGCGCCAGGGTGAGGCGCGTGCGATTGTGGAACCAGCGCAGATACGCCAGGGTCGCGTCGCGCAGCGCGGCCACGCCGTAGTGCCCGCCGTAGGCGTGGAAATTGGTGTGGAAACTCGACGTCACCGGGATGCGCAGCCGCCCGGCCGCGGTCAGCGCCGCGAGGCCGAGCGGTCCTTCCGTCGCCACGTGGACGATGTCCGGCCGCGACTCGCGCCAGCGCTCCTCGAGGCGCCACACCACCGGCAGGCCGATGCGCAGGGAGGAGTAGAACGGGATCGCCACGCCGGGCACCACAATCTCGTCGGCCCGCGCGGCCCCCTTCTCCTGGGACTGGCGCGGACGCACGATCTCGACCTCATGTCCGCGCGCGCGCAGTCCGCCCACCAGGCGGCTGAGCGTCATCGCCACGCCGTTCACCTCGGGCGGATAAGTCTCGGTGACCAGGGCGAGGCGCATGCGGTTGGATGAGGAGGGACGCCTACTCGATGCCGAGCTGCTTGCGACCGGCCGGCGAAATCATCTGCGGCGTCCACTGCGGGTCCCAGACGATGTGCACCTTGGCCTCCGTGACGCCGGGCAGGGCGGCCACGCGCTGGCGCGCGTCCTCGGCGATGACGGGCCCCATGCCGCAGCCGGGCGCGGTGAGGGTCATCTTCACCTCCACCTTGCGCGAGCCCGGTCCCGTTTCCTCGATGTCGAGATCGTAGATGAGCCCGAGGTCGACGATGTTCACCGGAATCTCCGGATCGAAGCAGCCCTTGAGCGCATCCCACGCCGCCTGCTCGGAAAATTCCCCCGCGGACGACGCGCCCGCGCCGCTTTCGCGGTCGAGTTTATCCAGATCAAGACCCGCGATCGCCGCCGCATGCTCGCGCGCGATGCGAAACAGCCCGTGGTCGGTGCGCACGGTCACGTTGCCGCCAAGCGTCTGCACGATGTGCACGCCTTCGCCGGCCGCCAGGGTGGCCGGCGTGCCGGCGGGAATGACCGTGGCGGGAACGTCCTCGAGAAGTCGCGTGGTGCTCATGGCCCCAAGGCAGCTTATCGCACGCGCAGGTCAAGCGGCAGGCGCGCGTAGACGCCGAGCGGATCGTTGAGCCGACCGAGCTGGCTCGCCTGCGCCTCCGCCTGGCGCACCGCCGCGCCCAGCGGGCCGCGCAGGCCGCGCGCAAGGCTCGTCTCCGGACCGCCGCCCGTTTCGAAGAAATCGGCGAGCGCCTCGGCCAGCGGACGCGTGCCCGGATATTCGTATATCTCCGGCTCGCCTTCCAGCTTGGCCAGCTTCGCGGCGTGGCCGATGGCGTCGCCAAGGCCGCCGATGGAATCCACCAGCTTCAACTCCGCCGCCTGCCGGCCCGACCAGACGCGCCCCTGGGCGATGCGATGCACCTCCGCCGGATCCAGATCGCGCCCTTCCGCCACGCGGCGGATAAACTCGTCGTAGGTGCGATCCACCAGGCGCTGAAAAACCGCGAGCTCGGACTCCGTCTTAGGGCGGGCCGCCGTCAACAGGCCGGCCTTTTCCCCCGTTTGCACGCGATCCCAGGTCAGGCCGACGCTCTCGCCCAGTTTTTGCACGTCGAACTGAACGCCAAAAACCCCGATCGAGCCGGTGATCGTGGTCGGCTCGGCGAGGACGTGGTCGCCGAAGGCCGCGATCCAATAGCCGCCGGAGGCGGCGTAACTGCCCATGGAGACCACCACGGGCTTGGTCTCACGCAAAAGGCGCAGTTCGCGCAGCATCTCCTCCGCCGCCGAGGCGGAGCCGC
>JAIXVY010000306.1 GCA_027482505.1 Opitutaceae bacterium
CGTGGCGGTGGGGGACGGCGCGGATGCGCGCAACGCGCGTCCGCCGGTCACCGCCGCGGCGTTCGACTCGGCGCAATTGGGCCACTTGGTGCTGGACCAGATCTGCAAGGCCATCGAGCAAGTCCGGGCGGTGGGGCGCATCACGAGCCGCGCGCGGGTTCTGCTGGGGGCGACGATTCATCGTCGTGCGTCGGTAAAGACGATAGGGACGGGGCAGCCGGCCAACGACGACGAGGATTTGCTGAATCGCATATCCCGGATGTGGCCGAACGACCTGGAGGCGCGGCGCCGGGAGGTGGCGCAGTTGCAGGCCAAGCCGCACCGCCTCGCCAGCGGGCTGGCCGCCAGCGAATTTTTGCCTCTCGACCTTTCCTCCGTCGTGAATCGTTCGTTCACCCGGCAAAACGGTTGGCTCGGGCATTGTCCGCTTCTGCATATCGAGCCGGGGCGCAACACCGTGCATGGCGTGCCTTTTCAAATCATCGACGAGAAGAAAAACGGCGGGAAGGCGGCCTTGGTGCTGCGCTCCCAGCGCGCCGCCGTTATTCACTCCGCGACTCCCATCCAGGTTGCGATTCCGGTCGGCGAGCCGGTGCGCGCGGTCTATTTTCTGCACGGCTGCGGCTTTGTGGGGACTCCCGCGCCCTTCGCTTGGTATGATTTTGTTTTCCGCGGCCGAAAAACCGTGTCCTTGCCCCTCGTGGCCCGCGGACTTGGAGAGATCGACGACTCGCGTTTGCAGCCGAACATTCAGGACTGGTGGAGCGATTTCCCCCAGATCGAGCGTCCGGACGCCCTGCCTTTCGCCGTCACCGAGGAGGGCGATCCTTTCCGGTATGAGCGATATCTTTACACGCTGGAGTGGGAGGCGCCCGAGCCCGGCGCGGTCCTGGAGGAAATCCGCATTTCGTCCAATCCCACGCAGCCGACCACGTTGGGCCTGCTCGGGGTGACGATCCTGCGCGGCTAAACAGACGGGAAGGCGGTCCGGCCGCGCCGCCTTTCCCGCTTGTCGTCAGTCGATCGGCGGGACGACGAGGCGTTTGGCCGGAGGCGGGGCAACCGAGGTGCGGAAGATCGGCTGAGTCGGGAAAACGATGTTCTCATCGCTGGCGCCGCCGAGGATTTCCGGTTTGAGCAACAGCTCGACGGCCTTGGCGCCCATCATGCGAAGGGGCTGCCGGATCGTCGTGAGTTGCGGCATGCAAGTGCGCGCCGCGATCGTGTCGTCGAAGCCGACTATGCTGACATCTCGCGGCACGCGGATGCCGGCCTTGGAGAGCACTTCCATGCAGCCCAGAGCGGCCGAGTCGTTGGCGCAAACCAGCGCGGTCGGCATGGGGGCGCCCTCATTTTGCTTCATCCACGTGCGAAGCGCGACGGCGGCTTCCTGGGTGCTGAAGCCGGCCTCGATGACTTTCGGGGCGATCTTCTTCCCCTTGTGGGCGGAGACGGCGCGTTTATATCCGGCGAGGCGCCGGCGGGCGCCCAGCATGACGGTCGGTCCCGAGACATGCAGGATGTCCGTGTGGCCCTGCTCGATAAGATGATTCACGATTTCCAGCGAACCCTGCTCTTCGTTGGACTCTATGTTAACGACGCCGGGCAGGGCGTGGTTGGAGTGAAGAGAGACGAACGGGGTATGGCCGGGGATAATGCCGGGCTTGGGTTTGGCGATGACGGGGGCGACCAGAATCAGACCATCGATGCGGCCGTCGCAAAAGTCGCACAAACGGTCGGCGTCCACGTTCCAATCGTGCAGGGTAAAGACGGTGATGTTTTGGTTGAACCGGCCGGCCGTCTCGAGGACGCCGTTCAAAACCTCCAGAAAGTAGGCGTTTAGCTCGCCGGAATCCACGATGGCGGCGAGGCCGAGCGTGTTCATTTTCCGGCGGTTCAGGGCGCGGGCGGCGGCATTGGGCCGGTAGCGCAGGCGAGCGGCCTCCTCAAGGATTCGGTTGCGGGTTTCCGCGGAGATGCGCGTGGAAGTCCGAGAACCGTTAAGCACGGCCGAGGCCGACATGGCGGACACGCCAACGGCGCGGCCGATGTCCGCCAGGGTGGCGGGTTTCGAGGGGTTGAGCTTTGCGGGACGAGCCATGGGCCTAGGATAAATGACCGAGCCCTCAAAGGCTCAAGCCCGTAACCTAGGCCCCCGAGAGGCGATACGCCTAGTCCTGGGAGCTCCAAGACCTTGCGCCGGGCTTGGGCAGATGGCGCGACTTGTCCTCAGGAATTTCGATCACGAGGTCTTTAAGCTCGTTATCCCACTCCAGGGTGGTGCGACCGGCCGTGCAACTGGCCCGCACCTGCGCGGCGGTGCCACCCGCGAGCGTCGGTATGCGGCAGATGGTTTCGTGGCCGTCTTTGACCCCATAGAGCTTCAAGGTCAGGCCGCGGGCATAGTCATAATCCGGCTTGGTCGCGTCTGCGCCCACCGGCAGCAAGGTTCCGGGACGGACGTAGATGGGCAGGCTGAAGAAATCGTGTTTTTCGCGCAGCCAGCGTCCACCCTCGACCACGGCGCCGGTCAGCAGGTGGGTCCAGCGACCGGACGGGAGGTAGAACTCCACCGTTCCGTCTTGTGAAAACACCGGGGCGACAAGCAGGTCCGGCCCAAGCATGTATTGACGGTCCAAGCCGGCGCAGGCCGGGTCGTCGGGGAATTCGAGCATCATGGCGCGCAGCATGGGCACGCCCTCCCGGGCGGCTTCGCGGGCGGCCTCATACAAATAAGGCATGAGGGTGCATTTCAGCCGCGTGAAGTGTCGGAGCACATCGCAGGCTTCGTCGTCGTAATTCCACGGAACGCGGTAATGGGTGCTGCCGTGAAGACGGCTGTGCGACGAGAGCATGCCGAAAGCCAGCCAGCGCTTGTAAACGTGCGCGGGCGGCTGCCCCTCGAAGCCGCCTATGTCATGGCTCCAGAAGCCGAAGCCGCAGAGGCTGAGCGAGAGACCGCCGCGCAGGCTTTCCGCCATCGATTCCAAGGTGGATTGGCAGTCCCCGCCCCAGTGGATGGGGAAGCGCTGGCCCGAGGCGTAGGTCGAGCGCGCGAAGAGCACCGCTTCACCCGCGCCGCGCGTCCGCTCGAGCACCTCGAACACGCATTGATTGTAGAGAATGGGATAGAGGTTGTGGACGTGGGCGGGATCGGAGCCGTCGTGATAAACGACGCCCTCCGTCGGGATGCGTTCGCCAAAGTCGGTCTTGAAGGAGTCCACGCCCATTTCGAGCAGGCGACGGAGGTGGCCGGCATACCAGGCGCAGGCGGCGGGATTGGTGAAGTCGACGATCGCCATTCCGGGCTGCCATTGGTCGGTTTGCCAAACCGAGCCGTCGGTCCGTTTGATAAAATAGCCGCCGGCCGAGCCCTCGGCGAAAAGCGGGGAGCGCTGGCCGATGTAAGGATTGATCCATACGCAGACCTTCAGGCCGCGGTCGTGCAGGCGGCGCAGCATGGCCTGCGGGTCGGGAAAGACGGCGGGGTCCCAACGAAAGTCGCACCAGTCGAACTCGCGCATCCAGAAGCAGTCGAAGTGGAACACGTGCAGCGGGAGGTCGCGCGCGCGCATGCCCTCGATGAATTTCGTGCAGGTGGCCTCGTCGTAACTCGTCGTGAAGGAGGTGGTGAGCCAGAGTCCGAAGCTCCATGCGGGGGGGAGCGCGGGGCGTCCGGTGAGGGCGGTCAGGCGACGGAGGATTTCCTTGGGCGTGGGGCCGAGAATGACGAAATATTCAAGGCTCTCGCCGGCCTGGCTGAACTGCACCGCGGAGACATGTTCGGAGGCGACCTCGAACGAAACGTGCCCGGTCTCGTTTACCAGCACGCCGTAGCCATGGTTGGTGAGGTAGAAGGGGACGGCCTTGTATACCTGATCGGAGGAAGTGCCCCCGTCCTTGTTTTGGTTTTCCACCACCTGGCCGTTCTTGACGAACGCGGTGAAGCGTTCGCCGAGGCCGTAGACGTTTTCGCCGACCCCCAGGGAAAGTTTTTCGCGGAGGTAAGGTTTGCCGTTTACGGTCAGATAGGCGGCGCCGCGCGAGGTCGAGCGGGTCAGGACGCGTCCCTGATGCTCGAACGAAAGGGACCACGGATTGCGGGCGAGGCGCGCGCGGAGTCCGCCGCTTTCGAGAATGACCTCGGTTTCGGTTTCCTCTACCGACAGGGGGATGTCGCCCGATACCGCGAGGGGAATGCGGGGTAGGCGGGACGCGCCTCCGACAAAGTGCTCAACGCGGACGCGGATGACGCCTTCCAGCGGGCTGGAGAAAGACCAGGTGAGCAACGGTCCCCCAAGCGTATCGCCCCGGTGGCGGATGTGCCGCGTGGGCGTATAGGCGAGCACGTGGTCGCCCTCTCGCGCGATCGCGCGACATTCTGCGGGAGAGTGGGAGCTAACGCCTGGCTGGAGAAGCCAGAGGCCGTCTGTGAATTTCATGAAGCGGGCGTCCTATGGGACAAATTGAGAAAGAGGTTTAATAATAAATCAGTCAAATGGGGACTGTGACGCGCGCGAGTGTTTCGGCGGCGCGGCCAAGTGTTTTGCCTAGCCTGGCTTGGCGGGCGTGAAAACGGTCAGTCCCGCGAGATCGCGTGGTTTTCCCGGAAGCACCAGGCTGGCGACGTAGCCGACCGCCATGCAGACCAGGAGCGAGGACGGCAAATAGACCATGAAGTGGGCGTCGGTTGATTTGAGCCAGATGCTCCAGGCCACGCTGGCCGCCGCGCCCACGATTGCTCCGGCGGTGTTGGCCCGGCGGCTGAACATGCCCAGCGAATACAGGCCGACGATGCCGCCTCCGAGCAGACCGAGAATCGTGTTCCACAGCGCGAACATCGAGGTGATTTGCAGCGTCGCCATATAGGTCGCTATGGCGGTGCCGATGAGGCCCACGGCATACGCGGTCAGCCTGAGGAAGCGCAGGTTTTGCGCGGGGGTGGCTTCCGGGCGAAAGCGCTTGTAGAAATCCTGGTGGAGCAGCGTCGCGACGCTGTTCATGCTGCTCGACACGGTGGACATCGCCGCGGCGAAGACGGCGGAGATGATCAATCCGGCCACGCCCGAGGGAAGCGCGGTCACGAGGAAGGCGGGCAATACCTGGTCGTTGTTTGAGCCGAGGAGGAGTCGTTCGGGGTGGTGGTGAAAAAAGACGTAGAGCGCGAAGCCGATCGCGTTGACCAGCACGCCGATCAAAAAGCCGCTGGCGATATAGGTGGCCGAGGTGCGCCGCAGCGCGGGCAAGGGAGTGGAAAACACCCGCTGGATGACAGGCTGGTCGCCCGCGAGGTTGATGGTGTGCTGAAAGAGCGCGGCCACGCACAGAATCCACGCCGCTGGCATGGCGATGTCCCAAGTCGGCAGGGCGAGCGTGAGCTTTTCGTTCTTCGCGAGCAGCTCCCATCCGCCGGTGAGGCCGCCAGGCACTTGCGCGGCGACGAGGAATATGACGAGCACCGGCGTAAGCAGCATCATCAGGCCCTGAATCACATCGGTCCAGATCACCGCCTCGAAGCCGCCGACCGCGGTATAGACCGTCGTGAGCAGCCCCATGATCACGACGCTCCACATGACGTTGATACCCGTGGTTGCGGACAGGGCCATGGCGGGAAGGACTAGGACCACGGTGGTGCGGCCGACGGTCTGAAACAAGATGGCCTGCGCGCTGGCGACGAGGCGAAGCGAGGTTCCGAAGCGGCTCTCCAGATACTCGAAAGTGGAGGTGATCTGGAGGCGCCTAAGAAGCGGGAAAATGAGCCAGCCTTGGAGGAAGAAGGCGACGAACATCATGAAAAGGGGCAAAATCCAGATCGCGTTCGTCTGGTAGGCCATGGCCGGAATGGCGAGAAAGCTGATGGAACTGGCGGCGGTCGCGAACATGCTAAGGCCGGCGGCCCACCATTTCACTTTTCTGCCACCGAGGGTGAACTCCTCGGCGCTCTCCTGTTTGCGGCCGAAATAAAAGCCGATGGCGGCCATCAAGGCGAAATACCCCACGATGACCACATAGTCCCCGACTCCGAGCGTGCGCGTGTAGCGATTGGGCGTGACGGCGACCAAAGCGGGCGCCCCGGCGACGTCCGCAGGAGTGAATGCGAGTTGGCCTGAAGGAGGCGCGACCGCGACCGATCCCGAGGGAAGCGAGGGGGAAGGAAGTTCGGCCCAGCCGTCGGTGACCGAGTTGAATATCAGCGTGCGCGGCCCCCCGGTCGTTTCCGCATGGATGATGAGGGAGGCCTGCCCCGCCGGCCATGCTCCGCCGGCCAGAGCGGGTAGGGGAAGATCCGATACGCGTTCCCAGCCGGTGAACACGCTCGCCTCGCGCGCCCGGGGGACGAACACCCAGGCTTCGGTGCTCGCGGCTTGCACGCCGTCCTCGCGCTTCATCAAGCCGCCGAGAACGTGAAGGCCACTGTGCTGGACGCCCATGATCGGCTTGGCCCGTGGGGGCGAGGGCAGGCTGGCCTCGCTGCGCCAGCCCGCGGCGGGATTGGCCGGGTCGATGCTCCAAAGCGGGGTTTGCGCGCCGGACCCGGATGCGGCCCCGCCGAGCACGTAGAGGCGTTTGTGCAGAACGGCCGCTCCGCCCGCGGCGCCGGCCAGCGGAAGATCCGGCCAGGAAGTCGCCTGGAGTTTCTCCTTTTCCAGACGCAGCGCGCGAACGGCGGCGGTGGGACCGGAGGCGGTGTTGCCGCCGATCAAAACGAGTTGCTCCTCGTGCACGACACCGACCGCGTCGACCAC
>JAIXVY010000210.1 GCA_027482505.1 Opitutaceae bacterium
AAGGACCACCGCAACTACGAGAACATCTCCCACATCTGCTACCTGCTCGGGATCAAGGCGTCGTGGATCGTCCTCACCAACAATCCCGACAAGGTCGAGGCCCTCCGCGACCAGGGCCTCCACGTCGCCGGCACCGAGGCCCTCGAGTTCGAGCCCTCGCCCTTCAACCTGGCCTACCTCACCTCCAAGGCGGCCGGCGGCCACATCCTCAAGCGCCCCACCGAGACCACGGTCAAACGCGCCCTCCCGCCCGAGCCGGTAAAACCCTTCCGCCCCCACGCCCTGCCCGAGGCCAAGCGCTTCATCTACTCGGCCAGCTACTTCCTGCCGATGAAGCCGGTCGACAACGACATCCTCCTCACCGAGCTCCAGTTCCGCGAACTCTTCGGCAAGGACCGCATCGACCGCTACATGGCCGGCGCCAATCCCCTCGTGCGCGGCTACCGCGTCATCCGCGACAACCGTTTCTTCGTCACCATCAACCCCGACGCCCTCGCCGCCCACCGCAAGGAGCAGCCCGACGATCCCATCCTCGATCTCATCACCACCCCCTACTGGTTCCGCGTCCACGTCTACTACGACATCGTGACCAGCCAGGACTTCGTCGTCCTCACCCACGGCCACCCGCGCATCTACGACATCCCCGTCGTGCGCCTGCACAGCGAGTCCCTCTTCAACCGCTTCCCCCTCCGCCAGGTCGAGAACCGCGACAAGATGAAACAGTCGGTGAAACACATCGTCGGCTACGGCGTCGGCGCCATGCTCCTCGTCTACAACGACGGCCGCGGCGCCGGCTTCGGCGCCTACGCCGCCGACCGCATGATGACCGAGAACGGCCAGGCCCTCAGCTCCAACGAGGCCTACCGCAAACTCGGCATCGACTACGACAGCCGCGACTACGACGCCGCCTTCACCCTCCTCAAGCACCACATCCCCAACGAAAAAATCCAGATGGTGATGAACAGCCCCGGCAGCTTGGTGAAAAAAACCGAATACGCCGAGGCGCTCAACCACCAGAAGTTCGACGTCGAGAAGTGGATCTTCCTCGACGACGACACCGTGCTACCCTGAGCCGCAGGGGCCCGGCCCCCGCCTCCCGCCCCTCTCGGGGACCCGCCCGATGGCGCTTTCGGGCGGTGCGCGGCTTACGTTCAACCTTCGGCGGTATTGCCTGCCGACGAGCAATCCGCGACGCTGATCCTCCCCATGCGTTTGCTTAATCGAAGCCTCCGTCGTCTCGCCTCCTTCGTCTTCGCCCTCGCGCTCGTCGCGGCGCTGTTATTCACGCCGGCCGCCCTGCTCCAAGCCGCGGAAGACGGCGAAATCGTTCCCTGCCCGCCCTGCCGCGGCGACGGCGTTTGCCGCGCGCGCGACTGCAAGGAAGGCAAGATCCCCTGCTACTCCGAATGCCTCAAACCCGACGCGCCCGAATGGACCAAGCGCCAGATCGAGGGCCAGTCCGAGGCCGACGCGGAGAAGCTCTGGTTTCCCTACGCCTACAAGGTGAACGGCAAAAAGGAGACCGCCTGGTTCAGCCGCGAGCAGGCCGGCGAGCTCATCGCGATCGAGAAGGGCCAGCCCGTCAGCCGCGGCCGCTGCCCCGCCTGCGCCGGCTCCGGCCGCATCGTCTGCCAAAGCTGCGCCGGCTCCGGCAAATGCTTCGCCTGCCTCGGCGAGGGCAAATTCGTGCGCGGTCGCAATCTCCTCACCCTCACCGACGCCCTCCAGGGCCGGGAAATGGAGGCCGTCGTGCGCTCCCGCACCGCCGAGCGCGTCACCGTGCTGCGTCTGGCCGATCTGAAGGTCTTCGATATCCCGCTCGACAAACTCTCCGCCGAGTCGAACGAACTGATCGCCCAGCGCTTCCCGCTCGCGCCCTGAGCCCGGCGGATCCGCGCGAGAGATCCGGCCGCGGCGCCCACCGCCCGGCCAAAAACCAAGAGGCCTTCCCCGCACCGGGGAAGGCCTCTTGGTTTTGGAAAAAACGGCGGAAACGGCGCGACAGCGAAGACCGCCGCGCCCGACGCGACACGTCTTAGAAGAAGGTCAGATACTTGCCCTGCGCGAGGCGCTGGATGAGGAGAGCGAGCTCCATCGCGTGGTAGTCGCCCCACATGCAGGCTTCGCCGTTGGGCACCTTCTGTCCGGGGGCGATGTGATCCCAGCCGTTGGGGCGGTGATACACGCTGTGCAGAAGCAGGCCCTGATGCTTCGGGTTCACGCCGAGATACTCGTCGGTGAAGAGCGTGTCGGCCACGGTGAGGCCGGCCTGAAGGTAGCGCGCGCCGGCCTTCTTGTCGCCCTTGGCCTGGAGCCAGAGGCCGAGGCGGATGAAGCCCTGCGCGGCGATCGCGGCGGCGGAGCTGTCGACCGGCTCGTGCTTGTTGTAGATGTCGGCCTTCTTCTTGGTGATGTCGCCCAGCAGGTGGCTGTTGAGCGCGGCCGAGTCCCAGTAGGGCACGCCGTCGAGGGCGGAGTAGCCGTCGATGTAGTAGTCGGAGGTGGCCCGGGCGGTCTCGACGAAGAGGTCGGTTACGGCGCGACGGCCGCCGACGGCGTCGAGATCGGAGCCTTTCACCGTGTCGAGAAACTCGAGCTGCTCGGCGAAGCCGCAGATGATCCAGGCGGCGCCGCGGGTCCAGGTGGTGAAAGGCGAAAAACCCTGCTGCGAGGACGGGCAGCGGAACTGGCCGTCGTTGCGATTGAAGATCGACTCGTGGGCCACGCGGCCGCGCACGTCGTAGCTGTCGCGGCCCGCGCCGTAGAACACGTTGAAACGCGCGGTGGTCGCGGCGTGGGTGACGGCGCGATGGAGCAGGTTGATCGGCTTGTCGCCCTCGCCCATGAGCACGTGGCCGAGCTGGTGCGCGACGACGAGGGAGCGCATGGAGCGGATCGTGTCGGCGAAGAGCGACTGCGGGCCGTTGAAGGAGTAGACGTAGCCGCTGGGCGCGACGCCGGGGCTGCCCTTGACCGGCGACCACGGCGCGGTGGCGTTGGTGGTGGCGTAGCGCGCGGCCTGCACGGCGCCGGAGGTCTTGAGCGCCATCTCGGTGTAGTTGATCTCGTCCTGCGTGCCGGCGGCGCGGCCCTCGAGGATGAGGCGGCGAAGGTTGCCGTAGGTGGAGACGTTGTTGAAACCGTGGTCATGCACGCCGACGTGGCTGACGTGCGAGGCCATGTATTTGAGGGTCTTCTCGCGGCCGAGCTTCAGGAAGCGCTCGTCGCCGGTGGCGTCGTATTGGAGGAACGACATGCCGAACTGGAAGCCCTGCGTCCACTCGGTCCAGCCACGCGAGGTATACTTGCCCTTGATGGTGAAGACGGGCGTGCCCTGCGCGGGATCCCAGGACTTGTTGATGAGGTCGATCTTCTCGCCGGAGAGCTCGAACAGGCGGGTGATCTTCTTCTGGAGCTTGGCGGGGGTGAGGGTGGCGTTGATCTTCATGGGCGCGGGAAAAGAAAACCACGAGGGATGCCGGGAGGCGCCGCGGGCGCAAGCGGGCAAGGCGCGCGCGGTCGGCTAAGGCCTAGCCCGGGTCGTCCGCGTGCTAGGGGCGCCTGACTCGGAAGCCAGCCTTCGCCTCCTAGCTCCTGGCTCCCTGCTCCTAGCTCACACGCCCTCCGCCATCAACCCGGCGTAGATGCGGGCCGAGGCGAGCAGCTCCTTCACCGCCGCGCGCTCGTCGACCGCGTGGCAGGCGTCGCCGCCTGGACCGTAGCCGAGCGTGGGAATCTTCAGCACCTGCGCGAAAAACTGCATGTCGTTAAACCCGGTCGAGCAGCCGAAGACCGGCTTGCAGCGGCGCTCCCGCGCCACGTGCCTTGCCAGGGCCTTCGCGAAGGGATGCTCGGGCGAGGCGTAGCTCGGGTGGTTCTCCGAGACCTTCTCCACCGTGATGCGGCACTTCGGGATCGCCCGCGCCGCCGCGGCGAGGAAAGCCCGCAGCTCGCGCTCCGCGTCCGCCGCCGTCTCGGTCGGAATGACCCGCCGGTCGATGCTAAAGCGCGCCAGCGCCGGCACGGTGTTGATCTTGCCGCCCTCGCCGCTGGAGAAAACGCCGCCGAGGTTGAGCGTGGGCCGGCGCTTTTCGCCATCGGGCGCCACGAATTCGCGCAGGCCGATCTCGCGCGCGTGCTCGCTGAGCGCCGTCACCAACCGCGCCATGTGTTCGAGGGCGTTCACCCCGCGCTCCGGCGTGCTGCCATGCGCGGCGCGGCCGTGCACCGTCACCTCCAGCCAGACCACGCCGTTGTGGCCGCAACCGATCACACGCCCCTCGCCGCCCTCCATAACCACGGCGTAGTCGGGACGGATGCCGCCGTGCTCCACCACCCAGCCGGCCCCGAGCGCGGAGTCGGTCTCCTCGTCGGCGGTGAACGACACCTCGATGTCGAGCGCCGGCGCGGTGCGCGTGGCGCGCAGCGCGCGCAGGGCGAGGATCAGGCTCGCGATCGAGCCCTTCATGTCGGCCGTGCCGCGACCATATATCCAGCCGTCCTCCGTTTTTCCGGAAAACGCGTCGCCATGGCGCCACCCGCCCGAGACCGGCACGACGTCGTAGTGGGCGTTGAAATGCAGGGTCTTGATCCGCCGGGCGGCGGCCGTGGCGCCGCGCGCGCGAGGCGCGGCCAGCGTGCCGATCACGTTCCAGCGCGGCTTGTCCCACTGGTCGCGCGGCAGGTGGCGCCGCGCCAACGCGTCGGGCACGCGCGGACGGCGCGTCGCCAGCCCCGCGGCCTTCAGCTCGGCCGCAAGCAGGCGGGTGATGGCGTCGTAATGATCGCCGGGCGGATTGACCGTCGGTAGACGCACCAAACGGCGGAGCAGCTCGATCAAGTCCTTCTCGCGGGCGTTGATATAGGCGGCGGGCGTCATGCGCCCGGCAGCGTTTGCGCCCGGCGCTCAGCGCGCAAGCCGGACGTAAATGAGCCGCGCCATCACCGCCAGGACCATGACGATGAAGACCGGCCGCACGAAGCGCGCCCCGCGCTTGATCGCCAGACCCGCGCCGAGGCGCGCGCCCACCAGTTGCCCGGCGCCCATCACCAACCCGGCCGCGAAGTGCACCTGGCCGCCGGCGAGAAACACCGTCAGCGAGGCCAGGTTGCTCGTCGCGTTCATCACCTTCGTGTAGGCCGTGGCCTTGAGAAAGTTGTAGCCCATCAAACCGATGAGCGCGATGGTCCAAAACGACCCCGTGCCCGGCCCGAAAAATCCGTCGTAGAACCCCAGCCCCAGCCCGAACACGGTGAAAAAAATCGTCGCGCCCAGACGCGGCGCGCGGTCGCCGTCGCCCAGCTTCGGTCGCGCCAGGGTGTAGGCCACGATGGCCCCGAGCAGCCACGGAATGGCGGCCTCCAGAAAACGCGCGTCCACCACCCTTACCGTGGCGGCCCCGGCGACCGCCCCGGCCAGAGTGGCCGCCACGCCCACGCGGCAGGCGCGCTTGTCCAGCAAACCGTGCCGCGCGTAGCGAAATACCGCCATCACCGCGCCAAAGCTCGCCTGAAGCTTGTTCGTGCCCAGCGCCAGCGGCACCGGCAGCCCCAGGTTGAGCAGCACCGGCAGCGAGATAACGCCCCCTCCGCCCGCCACCGCGTCCACCAGCCCCGCCGCGAGACCGACGACAAAAAGCAGCGGATAAAGGTGCGGGGCGAGTTCCATGGCGGAACGCCACTCTATCGCGACTCCCCGCGCCCCGCGCCACGCCCAAAGCGTCCGGGCGTAGCTCCACGCCATCGGACGGGCTGCGCCTTTGACAACCCGCCGCGCCCGGGGCTTGTTGGCCGCATGCCGTCCCTCGCCGACCTTCGCAAAGACTACAGCCTCGCCGGGCTGCTCGAAAAGGACCTCGCCAAGGATCCTTTCCGCCAGTTCGAGAAATGGTTCCAGGAGGCCGAGGCAGCCAAGCTCGTCGAGCCCAACGCCATGACGCTCGCCACCACCGGCTCCGACGGCCGCCCCTCCGCCCGCACCGTCCTGCTCAAGGGCCTCGACGGCCGCGGCTTTGTATTTTATTCCAACTACGACAGCCGCAAGGGGCGCGAGCTCGCCCACATCCCGCGCGCCACGCTCGTGTTCCCCTGGCTCGCGCTTGAGCGCCAGGTCATCGTCGAGGGCGCCGTCGCCCGCGTCTCCCGCGAGGAGAGCGAGGCCTATTTCCATTCCCGCCCGCGCGCCAGCCAGCTCGGCGCCTGGGTCTCCCAGCAGAGCAGCATCATCACCGGCCGCGCCGTGCTCGAGGACTCGCTCAAGACCCTCGAGCATAAATACGCCGGCCAGGAAATACCCCTCCCCCCCAACTGGGGCGGCTTCCGCGTCAACCCCGAGACGGTGGAGTTCTGGCAAGGCCGCCGCAGCCGCCTCCACGACCGCCTCCGCTACCGCCGCGACGCCAAGAGCGGCGAATGGTCCGTCGAACGCCTGGCTCCTTGAGTCGCGCGAGGAGCCGGGAGCAGGGAGCTTGGAGCCGGCAAAGGCCGCCGAGATCACCGCCACCGACTCCGTTTCGCCTTTCAGCTCCTCGCTCCTGGCTCCCCGCCCCCCTGCTCCTGGCTCCCTGCTCTTATGCTGCTCCACCTTGTGCGCCACGCCCATGCCCTCGCCGAGGAGGAGGACAAGACGCGCCCGCTCAGCCCGCGCGGCCGCGGCGAGGTCGCCCGCCTCGCGCGTTTTCTCGGCTCCTCCGGCGTCTTCCGCCCGGCGCACGTCTGGCACAGCCCCTTGCTCCGCTCGCGCCAAACCGCCGACGACCTCGCGGCGAGACTTCTCTTGATCGACGCCCTTCGGGTCGAAATCCCCGGACTCCTCCCCGAGGACGATCCGCGCGAGCTCGCCGAACGACTTCACCTGCATCCGAAAGACCGCGGCGACATCGCCGTCGTCGGCCACGAGCCCCATCTCTCCGCCCTCGCCTCGCTGCTCGTGCGCGGCAAGGCGCGCCCCGACCTCTTCATCCTGAAAAAATGCGCCCTGCTCACCCTTGAGCTCACCGAGGCCGCGCACAAGAAAACCGGCCACGCCCGGTGGCGCGTGCGCTGGCATATCTCCCCGGAGCTGCTCCCCCCGACACCCTCCTCCACCGCCGCCCACCCCGATCCTTTCGTCAATCAATGATTGACGATTTTCGGGTCGCGCGTCCTCTCCATTTTCCGCCATGAAAATTCTCCTCACCGGCGCCTCCGGCCTCGTCGGCGCCGCCTTCGCCGAATCCGCCTCGCGCCGCGGCCACCACGTCGTCGGCCTCGTCGGCCGCGCCGCTTTTCCCATCCCCGGCCTCGCGGAAAAACGCGCCCTGGATCTTTCAAATCCCGAAGAGGTCACCGGCCTCGCCCTCGAGCTTTTCCCCGACGCAATCGTCAACTGCGCCGCCGTCTCCGAGCCCGGCCAGTGCGACGCCGACCCCGCCCTTTCCCAGCAGCTCAACGTCGTCCTCCCCGCCACCCTGGCGCGTCTCGCCCACCACCTCAGCGCGCGCCTCGTCCACGTCTCCACCGAGCAGGTCTTCGCCGGCGACGCGCCGCCCTACTCGGTCGCCTCCGCGCCGCGCCCGCTGAACCTTTACGGTCGCCAAAAACTGGAGTCCGAAAAACAGGTCCACGCCGCCGCGCCCGAGTTCGCCGTCACCCTCCGCGCCCCGCTTCTCACCGGCAACAGCCCCTCCGGCGCGCGCAGCCTTCACGAGCGCCTGCTCGCCGACTGGGCCGCGGGCAAGACCCCTCGCCTCTATCGCGACGAGATCCGCCAGCCTTGCACCGCCGGCAATCTCGCCGAAGCCATGTGCGAGCTCTGCGAGCGACGCGACTTTCGCGGCGTGCTCCACTGGGCCGGCGCGGAGCCGCTCTCCCGCGTCGAACTGGCCAGGCGCATCCGCGCGCATTTCAAACTGTCTCCCGAGGCCGCGCCCATCGCCGAGGTCAATCGCGCCGACGATCCTTCCACCGCGCGCCGTCCCGCCGATCTCACTCTCGACTGCAAACCGCTCGCCGGCGCGCTCAAGACGCCCATCGAGACCTTCGACGCGCAGCTCGACCAGCTCGTCGTCCCGCCGCCCGTGCGCGCGTGGTTCATGGGCCTCGCCTGATCGTCGTCCCGTCATGCTCGACATCCTTCCGACCCGCAGCGACTCCGCCGCCGCCAACATGGCCGCGGATTTCCTGCTGTTGAAACGCTACCCACATAAAACCCGCGCGCGCTTCCGCGCCTACGGCTGGCACCGCCCCGCCGTCAGCTTCGGCTACTCGCAAAAAATCGCCTGGGTGCGCGCCAATCTCCCGGCCGACGCGGACGAGGGCGCGGAGCTCGTGCGTCGCCCCACCGGCGGCGGCCTCGTCGACCACCGCGACGACTGGACCTACGCCCTCGTTATCCCGCGCGGCCACGCCCTCGAGACCGCCCGCGCCGTCGAGAGCTACCGCGCCATCCACTCCGCCATCGCCGAGGCCCTGCGCGCCTGCGGCCAGCCGGCGGTCCTGAAAGATCGCTGCGACGACACTCCCTGTTCGCTCGAAGCGGAGTCCGGCTCCCCGCTCCCCGCTCCCGGCTCCAAGCTCCCCACCGTCTGCTTCACGCGGCCCGAGCTTTACGACGTCATCCATCCCGACACCGGCGCGAAGATCGCCGGCGCCGCGCAAAAACGCACCAAGGAAGGCCTGCTCTTCCAAGGCTCCGTCCTGCGCGCCTCCGCGCCCGGCGTGAGCGACTGGGACGCCTTTCACGCCGCCTTCGTCGAGACGCTCGCCGCCGCCCTGGCCCTGACCGCCAACGAGACGCCCTGGCCCGATTATGCCGAAGGCGAACAAGACGCCCTCGTTGAGCAATACGCCTCCGCGGAGTGGCGCGAGGCTCGCTGAATTTTCGCCAAACGCCTGCGCCACGGGTCCCTGCGTTCGCGAGGACGGTCGGGCTTTACCCTTGTCGGCTCCGTCAAGTCCCGGGAGAACGAACGCCGCATGCAGCGGAAAAAAATCGTCTTTGTCTGGGACACGCCCGCCGTCGCGTCTGGTCGCTGGCATTTCGGTCTGATCAACCTCCGCGTCCGCGAAAAGTCTCTGTCCTCCTCCGATAGCGAGGATTGGCACGACTTCCGCCGCCATAGCATCCACATCAGTTTTCGCGGCGTGCTTCTTTGGATGATGGCCGGCGCCGCCGCCGCCTATCTCGCCGGCGCCGCCGCCATTCTCTACCGCCTGGAGACGCGCAATCCCAAGAACCGCATCACCTACCTCGATCTGGTCCTGCCCAACCGCTGGGATCAACTGGATCGCCTTCGCGCCGAGGCACTCGTCGACCAAAGTCGCGACGCCTTTGCCGCCAAACGCTTCGGGGAAGGTTTCACCCTCCTGCGCATGGCCCTCGCGCGCAACCCCAACGACCACGCCACCCGCCTGGAGCTGGCCCGCATCCACGTGGCCATGCGCCTCTACCCGCAGGCCCGCAAGCTGCTCCGCGACGGACGCGCCATCGGCCACCCCGGCCGCGCCAGCATCGAGCTCGCCCTCGTGCTCGCCTCCGACGCCGGCCGGCCCGACGAGGCGACCGCGATCATCCGCGAAACCCGCGAGCGCCTGCGCGCCGCGCCGGATTCCCCGGAAAAAACCGCCGACCTGCGCTGGCTCGACGAGCGCACCGTGGTCGAGCTCACCGCCGCCAAAAAACAGGAGGAGGCCCTAGCCTTCGCGCGCGAACACCTGCCGCCCGACGCCTCGCTGCGCCGCCAGATCACCATCCTTCATCTCCTGGGCCAAAAAGACCACGCCGGCGCCCTCGCCGAGGCCCGCGCCTGGCACGCCGCCGAGCCCGCCTCCGCCGAGCCGCTCCGCGTTCTCGCCCTCTCCTCGCGCGAGGCCGGGGACCTCGACGGCATGGAGGACGCCCTCGCGAAGCTCCAGGCCCTCGACCCCGCCAGCCCCGAGCCCGCGCTCTTCGCCATCGGCCAATACCACCTCGCCAACCAGCCCGCGCGCGTCTCCGCCGCGTTGAACCGGCTCCTCCTCCGCCACGGCGCCAGCGAGGAGCTCTACCCTGCCCTCGCCGACAAATTCGCCGAGATGCGCCGCTCCGATCTGCTGGATCAGCTCGAGACCGAACTGCGCGACCGCGGCCTCTCCGCCCAGCCCGTGCTCTGGGCCCGCGTGCAAATGGCCTCCGCCGCCGCCGACTGGCCCGGCGTGGTCGCCACCGCCGAGGCCTTCCAACTCGAACCCGGCCCCCAACTGAACATTGCCCGCGCCAAGTGGCTCGAAATCACCACCCGTCTGGCCAAGGCCTGCATCGACCCGGGCGACGGCGTCCAATCGTCGGTGGAAGAGTCCATCGCCACCTACCCTGCCGCCCTTCGCTTCTACGAGTTCATGATCGAGTCGCTGCTCCGGGCCGATCGCCCCGCCACCGCGCGCAAGATCCTCGTCCTCGCCGAAGGTCCCTACCCCGATTCCGAACGCTTCGGCGACATGCGCCGCCGCATCGACGCCGCGATAGCGGCCAGCACACCGGCTCCCGCCGTCACCCTGCCCACCTCGGTCAACCCGGACTTTGACTCCGAATCCGCGTTCGTCGCCGCCGTGGAGACTCGCCGGAAAGACGGTCGCCCGGTCGAGGCCCTCGCCCTCTTCTCCACCTTGCGCCGCACCCGCCCCGCCTGGCTGCCCGAGGCGGAGGCCCGCGTCGACGCCCTCGAACTTCCCCTGCAGGCCCGCGGCAACGACCTGCTCCGCCTCCAGGTCCTCGCCCGCTCCCAACTCGCGCGCGATTCCCTCGCCACCCGCCGTCTGCTCAAGTTCGCCCAGGAGCTTCACCCCGAGGGCCGAGCCGACGCCGCCATCCTGATCGTGCGCGAGATCCTGCGCCGCGACCCCGCCAACGAGGCCGCCCTCGCCCAGCTCTCCGTCTGGCAGCCCGCCGGCGCCCAGCCCGCGGCCGTCGGGGAAAAACCGGCGCCCGCCGCGGCGAAGTAGTTTCCCGTCAGCCGATCAAACCCGCCAGCACCGCGTCGCGGCTCAACCGAAACGCCTCCCGCAGGGCCGCGAACTCCGCCAGGCACTCCGCCGGCGAGCCGGCCCGCGCGAAGCGCATCGCGAGCGTCGCGCCGTCGCACTCCACCTTCGCCGTCACGCCGGGCGCGGTCAGAACGCAGCGGCTGCAATCCGACGGATAATCCACCCGCAGCGCGCCCTCCGCCTCGGGATCGAGGGCCTCCACCGCGTCGACCACCGCCTCCACCCGCACCCCGCGCGCCAGGTCGAAGACCACCGCGTCGAACTGCGCCGCGAACAGCCGGTTGAATTCATCCAGCCGCAACAGGTCGCCCGAGCGCAGCGAGTGCAACGCGCGCGTGGCCGAGTAGCGCGACGGCTCCGCCTCCTCCAGCGCATAGACCAGCTCCCAGCAAAAATCCTTGGTCGTCAGCGTCGCCTGCCCCGCCCCCGTGTCGAGCGAGATGCCGGCGCGTTTGTAGCCCAGCGCCGACCGCGCGTTTTGAAACATCGCCTCGGCCTCCTCCGCCAGCTCCGCCGCGCAGAGCCGCGCCAGAAACCCGCTCGTCGCCGCGTTGACCGCGTCCGGCACGCTGTGGCGCGACTTGTCGAAACCGCGCAGCGTCTTCACCGCGCCGCCCGTCGCGCCGCTCAGCCGCACCTGCGAGATCTTGGAAAAAGCCGCGTCCATCGGATAGCGCCGCGCAGCGTGGGCCAAATCCGCCGCGCGCCAAGCCCCGAGCGCACGGGCGCCGCCGGGCCCCGTCCCCGGGAAACCATCGCGGGCTTTGAAGTTGCCCCGCTCCGCCGCGCGCCCATGCCCGACCTTGCCCGTGCCAAACCTTCCCGAGCTTCCGACCGACCTGCCCGTGCTCGTCGTCCCCGATGTCCATCAGGACCTCGGCTTCCTCGACCGCGCCGTCGCGCTCGCCCGCGCCGAGGGCGCCGCCCTTTGTTTCCTCGGGGATCATATCGACTCCGCCAATCCGCGCTGGCGCGAGGAGGCCGCCCTCCGCGCCGTGGCCGAGCGCCTGCCGGAGCTCGCCGAGACGCACCCGCACGGCTGCGTCTTCCTCGCCGGCAACCACGACGTCGACGCCATCCGCGTCGCCCGCGCACGCGCCTCGCTTCTGCTCGACGGCGACGAGGCCGGCGTGGCCCGGCTCGACGCCGCCCTGCCCGCCGCCGCCGGTTACGCCCGACTGCTCGGAGTCTGGCCCACCGCGTTTCTCCGCACTTGGAGCCTCGCCGCCATCGCCCACGGCTACTTGCTCAGCCACGCCGGCGTCGCCCGCCGCCTTTGGCCTTGGGGCGCCTCCGCCCAACCCGAGGGCCAGGCCGATACGTTTCTTCGCGAGGCCCGCGCCGCCTGGCTCGGCTGGGTCGAAGGCGGCGAAGAGGGTCCTCTTTTCGCCGCCGGTCCCGCGCGCGGCGGACGCACCGCGCCAGTCGGCGGCGTGCTCTGGCTCGACTGGGACCACGAGTTCGTCGACGATCTGCCTTTGCCCCAGCTCGTCGGCCACACCCGCGGCCGCGAGCCCCGGCGCAAGGACCGCTCTTGGTGCCTCGACGCCGCCCAGACCGCCGCCGGCCTCCTCGACCCCGACCTCGGCCTGCGCGTCGTCCGCGTCTGAGCCCTCCGCTCCGCCTTCCCCACCCCGCCGCCCCCCGGGCCGTGTAACCTATTGGGTTACACCGGGTCGATTTACCACAGGGCCGAGGCGTCTCCTTCGCAAGGGAGTCGGCCCGGTCACGCGCCCCAGCCGCGCCGGATCAGGCTGATCGCGATCGCCGCCAGCAGCAGCGACACGATCTTGGAAATCGCTCGCAGCCCGGTCGGACCGATCAGGCGCACCAGCCGGTCCGCCTGGGAAAACGACAGCGTCAACAGCGCCAGATTCACCGCCAGCGCCGCCAGCGTGACGCCCAGCCCCGCGGTCTGCGCGAGCAACAGCAGCGTGGCGATCGCCGCCGGGCCGGCGATCAGCGGCATGCCCAGCGGCACCACGCCGAAATCCTCCGGCACGTCGGCCGGCGGCGCCGCGAAGGGCTGCAACAAATCCCGCGCCGCGAGGATGAAGAGGATGAGCCCGCCCGCGATTTGGAAGTCCCCCACCGTGATCCCCACCGCGCGAAAGATGCCCTGGCCGAGAAATAAAAACGCCAGCGCCACCACGCCGCCCGTCGCCACCGCCTGGCGCGCGATGCGCCGCTTGCGGGCCTCCGGCACGCCCGAGCTCAGCCCGATGAAAATCGCCGCCAGCCCGATGGGATCGAGCGCCACGAAGAGCGGGATGAACGCCTGCAAAAACCGCGCGGCCAGATCCGTCATGCCGACAAGGTAGCCCGGCGCACGCCCCGCGCAACCCGCCGCCGCGCCCGGCCAGACTAGCCGCCGGCCGCGGCGGCCAGCGCCTTTCTCGCGCGCGCCTGCGCCGACGCGTCGTAGCGCTCCTTGGCCGGCAGCGCGAGGGCGCGCTCGAAAGTCCGGCGCGCGTCCGCCTCGCGACCGGCCGAGAGATAGGCGAAACCCAGCTCCACCTGGTGCGGCACGCGCGAAGGCGCGAGCGCGGCGGCCCGCTCCAGATGACGAATCGCGGTCTCCTTCGAGGCGTCGGGCAGGCCGCCGTAGACCACGCGCACGAAAAACCGCGTCGCCGCGCCCAGCTCCGCCACCTCGCGATGCCAGCGCCCGAGCACGTGGTGCGCCCAGTCGTAGTTTGGATCGAGCGCGAGGGCGCGCTCCGCCTCCTGGCGCACCAGCCGCGAGTATTCGATCTTGGTGCGCGTGTCGCTGTAGACGCCCATCTTGCCGTGGCAGATGGCGAGCGAGAGCACGTTGACCGCGTTGTCCGGGGCGAGCTCCACCGCCCGCTTCGCGTAGGCCAGCGCCTGCTCGGCGCGCGCTTTTTTTTCCTCCGCGCTGCCGCCCTCCAGCGTGAGATCGGAAAGCTGCTGGGCGATTTTCTGGAGGGTAAACGCGTCGTCCGGCCGCAACCGGTCGGCCTGCTGGTAGAGTTCAAGCGCCCGCCGCGTCTCCAGCCGCTCCTCGGCGACCCGCGCCGCGTCCAGCACCGCCTCCACTCCCGTGGCGCGCGCCGCCAGGGCCAGCACCGGCAGCAATCCGAACAGAAAGATCAGACGTAGGCGGCGTGGCATAGAGTGAAAGAAGGGCGCTTTGCCCGATACTTCAAACGTCCCGGCGCATCCGTCGGATGCACCCGCGCCTAGAATAGGCCGGCCAAGCTCGCCAGATAGGCGTCGAACCATGTGTCGGCGGCCAAAAAATAAATCGCCGCGCCCGTCGCCAGCATGGGCCCGAAGGGCACGTGCACGCCGAGGCCGAGCCGCTCCGTCTCCTCGCCCTCGGCCGTCTCGGCGCGCGGCGCGATGGGGGCCTTTTTGCCCGACACCTTCTGCCAGAGCGTGGCCAGCGCCACCCACACCGTGCCCACGATGGCCCCGCCGAAGATGGCGAAAAGCGCGCCCTGCCAGCCGCAGAAGGCGCCGATCGCGCCCATCAGGGTCACGTCGCCGAAGCCCATCGCCTCCTTGCCCAGCGCCTTCTCCGCCAAAAGCGCGATCCACAGCAGCACGCCCGAGCCCACCAGCAGGCCCATGATCGCGATGCCGCCCGAGCGCAGATGCGCCACGATGGCGAACTCCGCCGTCGCCCCGTGCAGCGCGGGAAAGGCGAAGGCCGCCGCCACGCCGAAGACCGCCAGCCAGATCGTGAACGGATCCGGGATGATCATGTGGTCGAGATCGATGAAGGTCGCGCACACCAGACAGGCCACGAAGACCATGCCGAGCAGCGCCTTGGCGGGGGAAAACTGCAGCGCGCAGGCGAGGAAGAGCCCGGCGGTGAGCAGCTCCACGAACGCGTAGCGAAACGAGTAGGGCCGCCCGCAGCAGCGCGCCTTGCCGCGCAGAATGAACCACGAAAGCACGGGGATGTTGTCGAACCACGCGATGGGTTTGCCGCAGGCGCAGTGCGAACCGGGAGTGACGATGGATTTCTCCAGCGGCAGCCGGTAGATCACGACGTTCAAGAAGCTGCCGACGATCGCGCCGAAGAGCGCCGCGCAAAACGGGAAAAACCAGGGAAATTCGGCGGCGAAAGCGGCAAGGTCGTAGTTCATGCGGGGCGCGGGCGAAAGAGACCAAAGGCTCCGCCGCCGGTCAGCGCAACCCCCCGCTTCGCCGGGCCGTTCTTGCCGACCCGTTCCCCAGCCCAGGATCTTAGGCCAATTGTTCGCGCCTCCGTGCGAGTCGCTTCGGCTCGCCGTGGCAGGACGAATCATCAACCTGCATGCTTTCCCCGCCCATGCCCCTTCACGCCTCCGCCACGCTTCGCGCCGCCTCGCCCGGCCCCGTCGTCAACCGCAACCTCTACGGCCACTTCGCCGAACACCTCGGCCGCGGCATCTACGAGGGCCTCTGGGTCGGACCCGATTCGCCCATCCCCAACACCCGCGGCATCCGCGACGACGTCCTCGCCGCGCTCAAGGCCCTCGACATCCCCGTGCTCCGCTGGCCGGGCGGCTGTTTCGCCGACGAATACCACTGGAAGGACGGCATCGGCCCGCGCGAACTGCGCCCGCGCATGATCAACACGCACTGGGGCTCGGTCGTCGAAAACAACCACTTCGGCACCCACGAGTTCATGGACCTCTGCGAGCAGCTCGGCTGCGAGCCCTACATCTGCGGCAACGTCGGCTCCGGCGAGGTGAAGGAGATGATGGAGTGGGTCGAGTATCTCACCTCCGACGCGCTCTCCCCCATGGCCGACCTGCGCCGCAAAAACGGCCGCGATAAACCGTGGCGCGTGCGCTACTTCGGCGTGGGCAACGAGAGCTGGGGCTGCGGCGGCTCCATGCGCCCCGAGTATTACGCCGATGAATACAGGCGCTACAACACGTTCTGCAAAAACTACTCGGGCAACCAGCTCTACCGCATCGCCTGCGGCGCCAACGTCGACGACTACCGCTGGACCGAGGTCCTCATGCGCGAGGCCGGCCGCAACATGGACGGGCTGTCCCTCCACTACTACACCCTGCCCACCGGCTGGCCGCCCAAGGAGTCCGCCACCGAATTCGACGAGGCCATGTGGCACCTCACCCTCTCCAAGGCCCTGCACATGGAGACGCTCATCCGCCGCCACTCCGCCATCATGGATGTGCACGACCCGGAGAAACGCGTGGGTATGATCATCGACGAGTGGGGCACCTGGTTCAAACAGGAGCCCGGCTCCACCCCCGGTTTCCTTTATCAGCAAAACACCCTGCGCGACGCGCTCGTGGCCGCGCTGCACTTCCACATCTTCCACCGCCATGCCGACCGCGTCGCGATGACCAACATCGCCCAGACGG
This sequence comes from Opitutaceae bacterium, assembly GCA_027482505.1. GTDB lineage: Bacteria > Verrucomicrobiota > Verrucomicrobiia > Opitutales > Opitutaceae > IMCC26134_A. The sequence continues at coordinate 16,350 of JAIXVY010000210.1, forward strand.
TAAACGTGCTCCAGGCCATGATCCTGACCGACGGCCCGCGCATGCTGCGCACGCCGACCTATTGGGTTTTTGAAATGTTCAAGGTCCATCAGGGTGGCACGGTGCTGCCCGTCGACCTGCACGCCTCGCCCGCCTACGAGCTCGACGGCGCGTCCATCCCGGCCGTCTCCGCCGGCGCCACCCGCCGCGCCGTCGACGGCGCCGTGCACGTCTCCGTCGCCAACACCCACCCGCGCGAAGCCGCGCGCGTCGAGCTGCGGCTCGATGGCCTCGGGGCGAAGCGCGTCTCCGGCCGCTTGCTGACCGCCGCGACCATGCAGGCGCACAACACCTTCGACGCGCCCGACGCCGTGCAGCCCGCGCCCTTCGCCGGCGCAAAGCTCGTGAACGGCGTTCTCGTCGCCGAGCTGCCGCCGATGAGCGTGGTCGCGCTGGAGCTGGCCTGAACAACTGCAGCCGGAAAGTGGCCGCGCGAGGCAACGAAAAGGCGCGCGCGGCCTCTCAGAAACCCAAGCCCAGGCAGTCCATCATCTTCGCCTGAAGATCCTGCTGGTTGAAGGGCTTGGTGAGGTAGCCGGTCGCGCCCGCCTTGAGGGCGGCGAGGATCGAGTCGCGGCTGCCCTCGGTGGTGATCATGAGCACGGGGACCGTCTTCCAGCGCGCGTCGGCGCGCAGGGCCTTGAGGAAATCGAGGCCGCCCATGACCGGCATGTTCCAGTCGAGGCAAACGAGGTCTACGCGCTCCTCCATCTGGAGCCGCAGCAGGGCCTGGGCGCCGTCCGGCGCCTCCACGCACTCGGCGCCCAGCACGGCGGCGGCCGAGCCTACGATGCGGCGCATGACGAGGGAATCATCCACGACGAGGAATTTCATGACGAAAGAGCGTTCAGGGTTTTCTGCGATAGAAGATGGCGTCGCCCACGAGTTCGGAGGCGAAGAGATCCTGGTGGGTGAGCAACGACTCGGAACCGCCGAGCAAAAGATGGCCGCCCGGCACGATGGCGGCGGCGAGGCGCTGGAAGAGGCGCTGCTTGAAAACGGCTTCGAAATAGATGGCTACGTTGCGACAGAAGAGCAGGTCGACCTGGCCGAAGGGCCGCAGGTCGTCCTGGAGATTGTGCCGCTTGAAGGAGACCCGCTTGCGCAGATCCTCGCGCAGCACCCATACCGGTCCCTGCTGGGCGAAGTAGCGCTGGCGCCAGACGTCGCCGAGGCCGCGCGACATCTCGATCTGGTTGTAGCGACCTCCCGCGGCCAGCATCAGCGTGCCGGCCGAGACGTCCGTGCCGATGATCTCGAACTGCTCGGGGCGGACCCCGGGCAGTTTTCCCTCGGCGCAGAGGGTGTCGATCAGCATCGCCAGCGAGTAGGGCTCCTGCCCGGTCGAGCAGGCGGCGCAAAGCACGCGCACGCGCGGCTTGACGCCGGAGCGCAACACGCCGGCGAGCGCGGGCAGGAGGTGCTGGCGCAGGGCGGCCCACGGCCGCTCGTCGCGAAACCAGTAGGTCTCGTGGGTGGTCATCGCGTCGACGATGCGGTCGCGCAGGCGTCCGCTCGCGTCGGCGCGGGCCATGCGCACGAAGTCGGCGATGTCGGTCGCGCCGGATTGCACGATGGTGGCGCCCAGGCGCGCCTCGAAGAGGTATCCCTTCTCCTCGCCGAGATGGATGCAGCAGGCCTCGGCGACATACTGGCGAAGGAGGGCCAGATCGGCGGGATTCTGAAAGGATGAGGGCATGTGAAAATCAGGATCGGGTCCGGACCAGTTCGACGAGGCGCGGGGCGAGTTCCGAAAGCGGCAACACCTCGTCTTCCAGGCCGCGGCGAACCACGGCCTGGGGCATTCCGTAGATGACGCAACTGGCCTCGTCCTGCACGAGCGACCAGACGGGCGCGGCGGCCTTGAGCGCGGCGAGGCCGGCCGCGCCGTCCTCGCCCATGCCGGTCAGGATAAGGCTGGCCACCCCGCGAGGCGCGCAGCGGGCCGCGGACTGGTAGAGCACGTCGACGGCGGGCCGGCAGGAGTTGACCGGCGGGCCGTCGGTCAGGCGAACCCGCAGCGGGCCGTCGCCGGCGCGGACGAGCTCGAGATGCCTGCCTCCCGGGGCGAGCAGCACGCGGCCGGGCAGGACGGGATCCCCGTCGGCCGCCTCCGTGACGGGCAGCGGCCCGAGCTTCGCGAGCTGGTCGGCGAGCGTCCGGGTGAATAGCGGCGGCATGTGCTGCACGATCACGATGGGCAGGCGAAAATCGGCGGGCAGACGCGGAAGCAACTCCTGCAGCGC
>JAIXVY010000526.1 GCA_027482505.1 Opitutaceae bacterium
CGAAAAAAATCTGACGAATCGCCAAGGCGGCGTGTCGGGTTAGCCTGCGAAATCGCGCTATTCCCCGCGACACCCCTTCGCTCCCCGCGCGCGGGCGTCTACCGCAACCCCTTTGGTTTTCCGACTTCGCCTCGTCCTTCGGGGCGTCCGCTTCCTCCATGTCTTCCCCCGCTTCTCCGGCCAAACCCGCCAAACGCCGTTCCCTCGCCCAAGAGCTCGGCCTCGCCCTCGTCGTGATCGTGCTGGGCGTGATCCTCGCCGCCTACGGCTGGCACGACGCCGCCCCCGGCCGGCCCAACACCTTCCTCAATGTAGGCAACCTCATCGACGGCGTCGCCACGCCGATGTCCTACTACGCCATCATGGCGGTGGGCCTCACGGTGGTGATCATCACCGGGGGCATCGACATCTCGGTCGGCTCCATCATGGCGCTCGCCGCCTTGGCCGGCGCCGCCGCGCTGCAAGGCTTCCCCGCCGACGCCCCCGCCTGGCAGGTGCTTCCGGTGGCCTTCCTCGTGCCGGTCGCGGTCGGGCTGATCTGCGGTCTGGCCAACGGCGCGCTCATCGTCGGGCTCAATCTCCACCCGTTTATCGTCACGCTGGGCACGATGAGCATCTTCCGCGGCTTGGCCAACGTGCTCCCGGAGCAGAAAACCCTGCCCGCCGCCGGCAAGCGCCTGCCCGAGGCCTTCACGACTGATTTCATGCGCGTGGAGATCTTCGATGGCATCCAGCCCATGCCGCTGGTCATCATGCTCGGGTGCGTGGCGCTCGGTTGGTTTTACCTCCAGCTCACCGTGGCGGGTCGCGAGACCTACGCCGTGGGCGGCAACGAGGAGGCCGCGCGTTTCAGCGGCCTGCGCGTGAATCGCATCAAGCTCCGCACCTACGCCCTCTCGGGTCTCGCCGCGGGCATCGCCGGTTTCGTTTCGCTGGGCCGCTTCGGCACCGCCTCCACCAGCACGGGCACGGGCTATGAACTCACCGTCATCGCCGCCGCCGTGGTCGGCGGGGCCAGCCTGGCCGGCGGACGCGGCACCGCGCTCGGCGCGTTGCTCGGCACGCTCATCATCGCCCTCATCGAAAACGGCATCCTCATCCTGCGCATGGCCCAGGAGTATCGTCTCGTGATCATCGGCCTCGCCATCGTCGTGGCCGTGGCGCTCGAGCGCCTGAGCCACCACCTGCGCCGCCGCCGCGCCGCGCGTTGAGCGGGTTTCCCGCGCATTCCCTTTTAGTCTCTTTTCCCCCATGAAAAACCCAACCCTGCTCCTCCGTTCCACCGGCCTCGCCGCGCTTGCCTTGCTCGCGCTCGCCGGCTGCTCCAAGAAGGCCGAACCCGCCGCCGCGGACGCCGCGCCCGGCCAGCGCACCATCCTCATCGGCTTCATCGGCAAGAGCCAGACCAACGACGTCTTCCAGGCCGCCCACGCCGGCGCGCGCGACGCCGCCGTCGAGCTTGGCGCCAAGTATGGCGTGAAGGTCGAGGGCGAGATCCGCACCCCGAACGACGAGGACGCCACCAAGCAGGCCGAGGCCATCGAGGCCTTAACCCGCCGCGGCGCCGACGGCATTTCCGTCTCCGCCTCCGAGGCCAACACCATCACGCCCTCCATCGACAAGGCCGTCGCCCAGGGCATCGCCGTGCTGTGCTTCGACTCCGACGCGCCTCAGAGCAAGCGCTTCGCCTTCTACGGCACCGATGACGCCGACTGCGGCGCGCGCATCATGGAGCGACTCATCAAGTCCATGGGCGAGAAGGGCACCGTCGCCATCCTCGCCGGCAACCAGAGCGCGCCCAACCTTCAGGCCCGCGTCGTGGGCGCCAAGGCCGCCGCCGCCAAGTATCCCGGCATCAAGCTGAACGAGCCCGCGGCCTTCTACCACGTCGAGACGCCCGAGAAATCCGCCGAGGCCGTCGCCGCCGCGCAGAACGCCAACCCCGGCATCCAGGGCTGGGCCTTCATCGGCGGCTGGCCGCTCTTCACCTCCGACGCCCTCAAGTGGGCCCCCGGTTCGGTCAAGGTCGTCTCCTGCGACGCGTTGCCCGCCCAGCTCAACTACCTGCGCACCGGCCACGTCGACACCCTCTACGCCCAGGATTGCTACGGCTGGGGCTACAAGTCCGTGGAAATTCTCCTCGAGAAGATCATCCATGGCAAAACCCCCGCCAACCCGAAGATCGTCGATCCCCTCACCGAGGTGACCAAGGCCAACGTCGATTCCTTCGGCAAGAACTGGGAAAAGTGGCTCGCCAAGTAAGCCGCCGCACCCGTCCCGCCCGTTCCACGATCTTGCCCCGACCATGAGCGAAACCGCCGCCGATTTCGTCCGATTCCGCGCCGTCACCAAGACCTTCGGCGGCGTCACCGCGCTGTCCGACGTCACCCTCGGCCTCGGCCGCGGCGAGTGCCACGGCCTCATGGGCGAAAACGGCGCCGGCAAGTCCACGCTCGGCAAGGTCCTCGCCGGCATCCACCGGCCCGACTCGGGGGACGTCGTCATCGACGGCGTTCCCCACGTCTTCGGCTCCCCGCGCGAGGCGCTCGCCGCGGGCGTGGCCATGGTCCACCAGGAACTCGCGTTTTGCCCCGACCTCAGCGTCGCGGAAAACCTCAGCCTCGGCCGCTACCCGCGCCGCGCCGGCGGCCTGCTGCTGGACCGCGAGGCCATGCGCCGCCGCGCCACCGAGCTGCTCGCCGCCATCGAGGTCGCGCTCGACGTCGACCTCCCCATGAGCGCCCTCTCCACCGCGCAGGAGCAGCTCGTGCAAATCGCCGCCGCGGTCGGCGCCAATCCGCGCATCATCGTTTTCGACGAACCCACCAGCTCGCTCGCCGCGCCCGACGCCGAGCACCTTTTCGAGCTCATCGAGCGGCTGAAGGCCCGCGGCCTCACCGTCATCTACGTGTCGCACCGCATGCCGGAGCTTTTCCGCCTGTGCGACCGCATCAGCGTGCTGCGCGACGGCCGCTACGTCGGCACGCTTGATCGCGCGAACATGAACCACGACGCCGTCGTGCGGCTCATGATCGGGCGCAGCGTGGCCGAGCACCGGCCGCGCCATCTCCAAGGCAAGCCCGGCGACGCCGTGCTGCGCGTGCGCGACCTCGCCTCGCCGGGGAAATTCTCCGGCATCGATTTTGAAATTCGCGCCGGCGAGATCGTCGGCTTCGCCGGCCTCGTCGGCTCCGGCCGCAGCGAGATCGCACAGGCCATCTTCGGTCTCGATGCGCGCGCCACCGGCTCGGTGGA
>JAIXVY010000170.1 GCA_027482505.1 Opitutaceae bacterium
GCCAGGCGGTCGGGCTGGTGATGGCGGGCACGACGGCGTTGGTCGAATCGAGCAGGAAGCCGGCGTCCATCGTAACGTAATAGGTTTTCCCATACGCGAGGCGCCGGGCGGCGGGGAAAGTGACCCATACCTCGTTGCCGTAGATCGCCACCGGGAGGTAGTAGAGCGACTTGCCTTGCAGGGTCTGCGTCTTGGCATTGACCACGGTGCCGCCGAAAAGGGTGAAGGAGACGAAATCGGCGGGGTTGACCGTGAGCATGACAGCGCCGGTCGAGGCGTCGTGCACGCGGAACGAACCAGACGCGCCGAGCTTGGGCGCGCTCGGGAAAACAAGCCGGAGCTGCTGGTCGATTGCGAGGTCGGTGGCGTTGTTTCCCGGGGCGAGCGTGACCGTCTGGGTGCTGGCGACTCCGACATAAACCGATGCGGTGGTTACGAAGCCGGCGGAGTTGGCGACGGTCACGGTGTAATAGCCGGATTGGGCGGCGGAAAACGCGGAGACCGCGAGCGAGGCCGTCGCGGCGCCGGAGTAGGAGGCGCTGTTGGCGACGACCGCGCCGTCGCGTTTCCAGAGATAGGTGAGGGCCTCGGGCGAGCCTGCGCCGGCGTCGGCCGCGACCGAGATGATGTGGGCCGCGCCGGAGGAAACAATCGTCGCGGAGGGAGCGGTCACGATCACCGGCGCCAGGGTGAGCGACGCGGCGGCGCTGGTGGTCGAACCGACCGAGTTTGTGATGACCACGCGATAATATCCTGCGTCCCCGGTGGTAAGCGAAGAGAGGTTGAGGACGGAACCGGTGGCGGCGGCGATGTCGGCGAAGTCGGCGTTGTTGGCGCTCTTCTGCCACTGGTAGCCGAGGGGAGCGGTGCCGTTGGCGGACACCGAGAACGAAACGGAGCCGCCGGTCGAGGCCTTGGCCGCGACGGGATTGGCGACGATCGAGGGCGCGATGGCTCCGGTCGTGATCGTGAGGGTGGACACCGTGCTGGCGACGCCTCCGCCCGGATTGGAGACGAGGACATCGTAGCCGCCGTCGTCCGCCGCGGAGACGGCAGAGATTGTCAGGGAGGCGGTGGTGGCGCCCGCATAGGTCGAGCCTGAGCCGCTGGCGCCGTCGGCGAGGGCGACGCCGTTCTTGCGCCATTGGTAAGCGATAGCGCCGTCGCCTGCGGCGGCGACGGTAAGCGTGACGGACCCACCGATGGTGGCGCTGGCAGAGGCGGGAGGCTGAAGCGTGAAGATAGGGGTCGGATACGGCATCAACTGGTAGCCGTTGCTGAAATTGCCCGAGCCGTTCCCGGTCGTCTTGAAGACGATCTTGCCGGCGCCGTCGACGACGGCGTGGAGCCGTCCCCACGTGGTCGGGTTGGTGGATGTGCTGGCGACATTGACCGTGGCCGGCGTGGTGAGAGCGTAGTTGGATCCGCCAAGGACGAAGATGTTGCCCCCGGTGTTTCCGCGGGTCTCGACAAAGTTCGTGGCCGTGCCGTCTCCGCCCGGCACGTTGGGCGCGGCGAGCGTGAAACGCGCGCCCTGCCCCGCCGCCGTGGTGGAGCCGTAGACGTAGAGGTAGTAGTGGGCGCCCGGGGTGAGTCCCGAAAATATGTGGTGGGCGGAGTTGCCTCCGCGATAGATGCGCCACGCCTGGTCCATCAGACCGTTGGGGCCGAGGACCGTGTTGCCGCCGGAACCGGTGTTGGGCTCGATGCGGGTGGTGTTGCTTTCCAGGTCTTGAATGTCGATCGCGACGGTGAGGCAGGCGGCGCCGGCGACGCCGGTGGATGAAGCCAGGGAGATATTATTCGCCGAGTTGCAGACGTAGAGTCCCTTGGCCGACGTTGAATTGGACCCAATCAAGGGATTCGGGCGCTGGATGACGTTCCATGTCGTGCCGGCGACGGGAGCGGCGGCGGAGTAGCCCCAGCCTGAGCCGGGGGCGGCGATGCTGACGGTGGTCGCGGCGGCGGGCGTGGCGCCGGACGCCACCTGCCCGGTGGAAAGGGTGACAAAGAGGGCGGGGGGAGTCTGGGCCGGAGCGAGGCAGCGGACGAGGAGCCCCAGCAGCACTCCGTAGCGGAACGCCAAGGCAAGGAAAAGGTTAGGACGCATGTATTCGTATTGGTTTTTTCGTTACGTGGTCGGCGGCGTGCCGGCGAAACGGCGCGCGCGGAGCGCACTCGGCGTCAGATCGCGGCCACCCCGGCGAAAGCCGACGCGACCGCGGGTTCGGGGACAGGGGCGACCGAGGTGAGGATGATATCGTTTCCGTCGAGGCTCAGGCCGATCGTTGCGGCGCGAGCCGAGGAAGCCGAAGCAAGAGAACCGACAACGAGCGCGGCCCGGACAAGCAGGCTGCGCGGATGAGCGCGCGAAGAAAGGATCATGGCTGGGGTTGGGGAAGCGGACGCGGCTTGAAGCTCAAACGTCGCGCCCAGGTTTCCCTGCGCGCCGTATCCACGTCATCAGCACGCGCGCGCACATCGTTGAGCAAGGCGCGGGTTTTCCAGTCTCATCGTTGCGCAAAAATCGGGTGCGGACTCCCCTGGCGGCCTTGGCCCCGAAAAATCACGGGCGCACGGCGACGCGCAGACGCACGAAGGCGCGGGCGGCGGGTCCGGCGAAAGTGACGCTCACCCGCTGGGTCGATGCGTCGATCGCCGCGGTAGATATGCTCACGCCCGCGGAGCCGTGCACCGCGGCGGTCCATGTCGACAGATCGCCGGAGGATTCGGCGCCGACGACATAATCCGTCAGCGCGACCGTCTTCACGTCGTAGGAAAAAACGAGGGCGGCGCCGCTTCGTGAAAGCGTGGGCAAGGGGGTGGAGCCGGGCTCGGCGGGATCGCCGCCCAGCGCGAACTTCACCAGATTCGGCACGCCGTCGCCGGCCGCGTCCGCGCCGGGCGCGCCGTTGCCGGCGGGGTCGAGGCCGTTGTCGAGGACCCAGGCCTGGTAGGGCGTGAGCACGGAGACCACGGCGGCCGAGCTGGACACCGCGCCGGCGGCGTTGGTGGCCGTAACGGTGTAGCTGCCTGACTCGCTCGCGGACGCGGAGACCACGGCGTAGATCGCCGCGGTGGCTCCCGGAACAGGCGCGCCGTCGCGATACCATTGATAGGCCGGCGCGGGCGATCCGATCGCCTCGGCGGCCAGGGTAAAAGCGGAGCCCCGGACCACGGCCCGGCCGGAAGGCTGGAGCGTGAACTGCGGCGGCACCTGGACGACGAGCGTCGCCGCGGCCGACACCACGGAGCCGGCGGCGTTGCCCACGACGCAGGTGTAGTCGCCGGCGTCGGCGGCTTGCACCGCGGTCAACGCCAGGGTCGCCGAAGTCGCCCCGGAGATCGCGACGCCGTTTTTTCTCCATTGATAGGACGGGGCCGGCGTCCCGGAGGCGGAAAGCGAGAAGGCGGCGTTTCCGCCGCGAACCACGGTCGCGCCCTGCGGCTGGGCGGTGATGCTTGGCGCGACATTTGAAGAAGGCGCGGCGTAGTCGATCGCGAGCGCGGTCATGACGACTCGCGGCACCGATCCGTTGGTGGTTCGCGCGCCGATCGCGAAGCTGTCGAAGGCGGAGGCGACCGCCGAGGGCCGGGCGGCCGCGGCGCTGGTCACGCCCGAGGCGCTGAACAACGGCGTGCCGCTCGCGCTCGCGCCATCGTAGAGCTGATAGGCGATCGTGAACTGGTCCGCGTCGGTGCGGGAGATTTGATAGACCAGCGTGCACACCGCGTCGTTGACCGGGGTTACCGACGTGGCGGAGTTGGTGACGGTGCCAACGGATACGCCGGCGGGCTGACCGTAGGAGGCGCTGGCCGATCCGGGCACCACGAGGTCCTGGGTTCGGTTGGTGATGCTGCCCTCGGTGGTGGTCTGGGCGACGCGGGTCAAGATCGAGGCGGCCGGACTGCCGTGGGTCAGCAGCGCGCGATAGCCCGTCCAGTTCCGCACTCCTCCGTCGATGCCGTCCGTGCCGCCAATCAGGGAGGCTGTGGTGCCGGAGTGATGCGTGGTGTGCGGAAGAGAGCCGCCGGAGTTGAAGAGGCCGAAGCCGAGGTTGATGTTGTTCGCCGTCGCAAGCGTGACGGTGACGCGCAACGAGCTGCCGGTCTGGGCGAGGCTGAGCGGAGCCGGGGCGAAGACGGTCGCGGCCTGATAGTTGGCCGCGGTCGAACCGGCGTTAAGCGTGAGCGTGAAGGGGCGAGATTCCGTGACCGCGGGGGTGGAGATGTCGTCGCCCACGTTGGAGTTCGTGGCGACCTTGCCCGCCATGATATACCAGTTGGTCCGCGTCGCGGTGACAACGGGCTGGGCGGCATGGATCGTGTCCTGCGCGAAACTGGTCTCGAAAACACGGCCGCCCGCCGGCGCGGAAACCGCGAGCGCGGCCGCGGCGGAGGTGACGGAGCCGTAGGCGTTGGTCACGACCACCGAGTAGTCGCCGGCGTCGGCCGACGTCACCGCGGCCAGCGAGAGGGTGGCGGACGTCGCGCCCGCGATGGCGGATGCGCCGCGATACCATTGATAGGACAGCGTAGGAGAGCCGCTGGCCGCGACCGTGAAGACGGCGTCTTGTCCGGACGCGACGGAAAGCGAGGCGGGCGGCGTCACGATGGCCGGCGGCTGGGCCGCGAGAGTCACCACGGCGTTCACGGAGGAGACCGTGCCGTAGCCGTTGGCGACCACCACGCGATAGGAGCCGGAGTCGGTCGAGGCGGCGGAGGCGACCGCGTAGGAGGAGGCGGTGGCGCCGGCCAGCGCGACATCGTCGCGATACCATTGATACGTGACAGTCCCGGTGTCGGCGGGGGCGGTGGCGGCGACGGACAAGGTGAAGCCGGCGCCGAGGGCGAGGGATGCCGACCTGGGCTGGATGGAGATGACGGGGAGCGGAAAGGCGGGAGCGGCCAGTTCGTGCAGGTAGGTCTCGAGCCGGGTATACTCGGTCACGGGGTCGACGATGTTTCTGTCCGCGGCGTTGTTCGGATTGAGCCCGCGGGCGGTTTCCCAGGCGTCGGGCATGCCGTCGCGGTCGGTGTCGGCGGGAGCGGGCGAGGAGGCCAGGGCGGGCCAGCCGCCGACGTCGGTCTGCGAGTCGATGATGCCGGGGTAATTGTTCTTGGAGCCGTAATAGGTGACGGTGCCCGTGGCCACCTCGTTGGCGATGCGCGTGTCGATTGAGTCGCGCCCCGGCAGGCGGCAGCCACCGTGCGCGAGGACGAGCGAGTAGGCGCCCGCGGCGGGCTGCGTGACCACGGGAGCGACCGCGAATGGCGTGTCCACGCGCATGGCGGTGAGCTGCGCGGCGGTCGGTCCCTGCACTCCCCCGCTCCAGTTGTTGGCGGTGACGGTCGTGCTCGCCGAGGTGAAGTTACCCAGGATGTGGAATAAGCTGTAGGGCGAGCCGGTGGAGAGGGTGTTGGCGGAGGGATTGAGGATGCGATAGCGGATGGAGCCGGTGCCGGTGGCCGGGCCGTGGCGGTAGTAGTTGTTCACCATGTTGTGGCGCGCCGGCAGGCCGGTGTCGGTGGGCTCGCCGCCATACGTGGAGTTGCCGCGCCAGTTGTAGATCACGTTGTTGCGCATGTCCACGAGCTCGTTCGCGGTGCCATGGGTGCGGGCGCCGTTGAAGCGGGGGTTCCGGCTGTCGTGATGAGCCATCAGATTATGATGAAAACTCGCGCCCAGACCGCCCCAGATGCCGCCGTAGCCATGCGCCCCTTTGCTATGCACCGAGTCGCGCAGGCTCTCGGTGATGAAAGACCACTGCAGGGTGAAGTTGGTGTTGTCGTAGGCGCTGAAAGTCTCGTCCACCGACCAGGAGAAGCTGCAATGATCGACGATGATGTCGGTCGCGTAGCGGCAGGAGAACGCGTCGTTCTCCACGCCCGCCACGTCGCCCAGGCGAGAGCGTATGAACCGCAGGATGACGTTGCTGGAATTGCTCAGGTCGATCGGGTAACGGGCCAGGCAAATGCCATCGCCCGGCGCGGTCTGTCCGGCGATGGTCAGGTTGCCCTGCGTGATCCGCAGGGTCGAGTTGAGCTGGATCGTGCCGGAGACCGCGAAGACGACGGTGCGCGGCATGGCGGAGGTGCGATTCGCGACCGCATCGCGAAGCGAGCCGGGCCCGGAATCATTTAGGTTGGTGACGACGTAGACGTCGCCACCGCGGCCGCCGGAGACAAATCGGCCGAAACCTTCCGCCCCCGGAAAAGCCAGGGGGGCGGAGACGGCGGCCGCGGCAAGGACGCAGCCGAGCAAAGTCGCCAGTATCTGGCGCCAGTAACGAAGGGGCACGGTCGGGAGTGGGATGGGGAATGATTGGCGACCGGAACCGCGCGGACGCGGCGCCGGAGGCGGCGGGGTTGAACGGCCATGGTGACGGCGCGGGCGAGGGCGCCAATCCGGCCACTGCGCGCATCGTTGCCCAAATGCCGACCGCTCGGTCAACGATGCGCGCACGGCGGCGATTGTTACCGCCCGTCCGCTTTGAATTCTGGCCCTACCCCACCCCGCCCCGCCCCACCCCGTCCCGAGCCTTCGCCCGAGCCGCGCGTCGCCTACGCACGCGCCGAACCGTGCGCAGAATTTCAGTCCCATTCCGCTCAAGCACATGCAAAACACCCCGTCCAAGAACCTGCTACGCGCGGCCCAGGCCGTTCTCGCCGCGTTGCTCGTGGCCGCTCCCGCCTCGGCCGCCACCATTTTCGAGACCACTTTCGCGTCGGATACGCTGAACGCGGCGACAAACTCCATCAGCCCGACCGCGGCCAACTGGTATGTGATGTCGTCGAAAGACGCGCGAGGCAGCAGCGTGAACGGAACGGGCGGACTCACCATCACCCACACGTCTTCGACCTCAGGCGTGGTCGAGGCGACCGCGCGACTCGCCTCCCTGCCCATCGATCTGCGCGACACGGGCGACTACATCGAGGCGACAGGCACCTTCTACACCGACAAGGTGCTCAACCTTGTCTTCGGTCTCTACAACTCCGGCGGCGTGGATCCGCTCGTGACCGCCCCGAACGGAACCACTCTACTTGCCAACACGGGGCTGGTAGCCACCGCCGGAGCAACCGGCGGCACGCTCGGCTGGAAGGGCTACCGCGCCATGGTCGCGAATTCCTACAGCGGCACCGCGCCAAACCAGACCATCGTCGGCTCCACGGCCGGCAGCATCCAGGCGCGTCCCGCCCAGACCGGCACTCCCACCTACCAGGCCTACGATCTCGTTTCCGCGGGCACGGGCGGCTTTAATTCTCCCGCCGCGATCAGCATCGGCACCGTGGCCGCGTCCACCACCTCGGTGGCGTGGGCCAATTCCTTCGGAGCGGAGTATCGCTTCATCTACCGCATCCAGCGCTCGTCCGCGACGGCCTTCGTCATCACCTACACGATCACCGATCCGAACGGGACCACGCTATTCTCCACCAGCGGAACCACCACTTCGGCCACCGCCCTGCCCTCGGCGATCACCACCGCCTTCGACAGTTTCGCCATCGGCCTGCGCAACAGCTCGGCCAACGCCGTGGCCTCCGTTCCCTCGTTGAGCGTCACCCAATTGAAGCTCTCCGGCGCCAATGCCGACCTCGTGCGCATCACCGCCCAGCCCGCCAATCAGAGCCTCACCCCAGGGCAATCGGCCAATCTGAGCGTCACCGCCGCCGGCACCGGC
>JAIXVY010000132.1 GCA_027482505.1 Opitutaceae bacterium
TGACGTTCCGTCCGGAGTCCGTGTGGTCGCCGACTCTCTCTCCGATGGGGAAAATCCGGCCAGAGTGGTGAAAACGGGGCCGGGAGGACTTAAGCTCACCAGTCCAAACAGCTTCAGTGGAGGGCTTATTCTGAAGGAGGGTACCGTCATCAACGGCGCCGAGTGGTCCTTTGGCACCGGCCCCGTTACTTTGGGCAATGCTCAAGAATCGGGAGACGTGGTCCTCGATGTCGGCAATTTTTCCAACTACACCACCATCCCCAACCCGATCATCCTGAGCGAGGGCGCGGCAAAGATCATCATTCGACAAGCGGGGGGCTTTAACAACTTCCTCGGCGGCACAGTCACGGGGAAAAACAGCCTAAGCGTCTCCACCGATGGCGGAGCCAATCTTAGCTTTACCGAACTGATCGATTTTACCGGCGATCTCATCAACGTGTCCGGCGGACCCGGCATTATTCAGATCAAGGGAGGGGTCGGCCCAGCGGTCCGGTCAATCGTCAACGCCAGCTCGTCGTCTCCCATAAAGATCGTCGATAAACCGCTCGTGGTCGGACCCGCAGGCAAAAAGCTGGTTAACGAGGCGGGCGGCAAGGGCGTTGTCCTTCTCTTTACCTCCACCGGCCTCGGCGACCTTACGGTGCAAAACAACAGCTCCCTCGAGGGTGGAATAAACATAACCGGCGGCGGGCTCCTCCACGAGGGCGACCTTGTCAACTCAGGCAAGGGCACCGGCTCGGTCACGGTGCGGGCTGTCATCACGGGCAAGGTCAAGGATATCATCCAAGATAGCGCGACCTCGCCGCTCGTGCTATCAGGTCAAAACGCGCAGACCGGCGACACGATCGTGCGCCAAGGCCGACTCATCGTCGCGAACGCCAAAGCCATCCCTTCGCAACGTAAGATCACCCTTCAGGGTGGCATTCTGGAGTTTCGCGAGGTTCATGAGCAGGTCTTCGTTCTCGATCTCGCCGCGGCTTCCACCCTCGAACTTGCCGAAGCCGCTCGCGTTAACTTCGTGCTCGTCCCGGCCAGTCGCTGGCAGGGCCCTTTGAAGATTACGGGCGGCTTCACCTCTGGCGCCTCGATCCGCTTCGGCTCAAGCGTCAATGCCCTCAATTCCAGGCAGCTCGCGCAAATCAGCGTCGAAGGCCACCGGGAGCCCAAGCTCAACTCCCAAGGCTATCTCGTCGCCACACCGACAGCCCGCTAAGCCCGCCCGCGCGTCATGCGTTTTTCACCTTCCTTACTCCTCGCCTTCGTCTTCTCCGTAGCGCCTCTTTTCAGCGCCGGCGCCGCACCGGATAAGCTCTCCAACGAAAACTATACCGTTGAGCTGCGGCCCGATCTCGTAGTCACGGTGCGCCATCGCGACGGCGGTGAAGACGTTTTCGCGCCTCGCTTCACGATCCTCTCCAGCGACGAGGATCCCGGCCTGAAACAAGTGCTGCATCGCGAGTGGAATCTAATCCTGCCTCGCTGGACGAAGCCTGGAGAACCCGCGGGCCTGACATGGAACGTGTTCGAGGCAGGTCGAACCCTCGTGCTCACCGCCGAGGCGGGAGAGATACGCGAGGGCAAGATCCTGTGGCGTTTTCCCCCAGTCCCCGAGGGCACCCTCGCGGCCGAGCTGGACGTCCCCTCGGACGGAAGCGAGCCGCGCATCCGCTACACCTTTCAGCCCGCCGCGACCGCTTGGTATTCCATCCTCTACTCTGGCGCACCGGTTTCCCGGCCCGAGCAGCTCGAGGAGCTCTGGCAGCCCCGTGTTTGGCAAGAGCGCCGATTCCCGACCGACTCGGTCGTTACCACCGAGCTCGGCAGCTCGCTACCCTCCGTCATGACGACCCGCGGCGACGCTACCGTGTCAGTGACGGTTGATCCCGCCGAGGCGCCCTTCATTCTTCCGCGCATCGAGACCTCGCGCTTCGGCGTCCTGCTGCGCAATGCGGCCGGACTCGCGCAGCCGCAGATACTCGCACCACTCATCGGCATGCCGGACTCGCGCTTAGAGGCGGGCCAGTCCTTCACGTTCGCGTTTCGCGCCGCGGTTCGCCCCGGCGGTTGCTACGAGTCTTTCCGCGATTTATCCGTCGGCCTCTTTGGCTTCCGAGATCTGCGCAGCAACACCGTGAGCACGCTGAACCGCACGCTCGAGAACATGGTCGATTACGCCATGCGCTCGAAATACAGCGGCTGGAACGCCGAGCTGCGCGCCTTCGACTACACGACCGACGTGAAGAACACGGTCAAAACCGTCTCCGCACTGCACCCGCTCTCCCTCGCGGTGCTGACCGACGACGAGGGGATTTTCCGCGAGCGCGCCCTGCCTAGCGTCGAGTTCCTGCTCTCGCGCGAGAAGTATCTTTTCACCGCCCGCGCCGCCTTCAAGGACGAGCAACACCCGTCCAATCGTCTCTCCGGCCCCGCCGCCGAGCCCTTCGAATGGGCCTCGCTGCATAACTTTGTCCAGCGCCGCTCCCCGATCCTGGCAGCGTCCGCGCAGACCCGGCACGACAACCCCAACGCCCAGAATCTCGACACCCTGCCCGTCGACATGGAGTGGGTCGGCGCTCTCGCGCTCTGGCAGACTACGGACGACGAGACTTGGAAGGCGCGCGCCATTGCCGGCGCCGACGCTTACATCGCCAAACGCATCACCACGCCCGCGGTCGATTTCTCCGCATCCAACCTGCCCGGCAGCGGACAGTTCCCGACCGACTTCGTGCCGCGCTGGATGATGCTCTACGAGCTCTACCGCAGCACCGGAGAGAAACGCTTTCTTGATGCCGCCACGATCGGCGCGCGCCTCCACGCGAAGTGGTGCTGGACCTGGCCCGTCATTCCGGACGGCACCATCACCGTGAACAA
>JAIXVY010000447.1 GCA_027482505.1 Opitutaceae bacterium
CCGTCGGCGCGAAGGGAAAGCGCGGGCACGGCCAGCCCGGCTGCGCGCAGGGAGAGAGCGGCGTCCTCGACGCGAAGCCTGGCGCCGGAGAAAGGAACGGTCAGGCGCAGGTCCAGTTTTTCCAACGTCGTTCCGGCAAGGGAGCCGGGCGAACCGGGCAAGGCGGGGAGCTCAAGGCGGTCTGACTCGACGAGCAGCGCCATTTGTTCCGGCGACAGATGCACCCGGGCCACGCGAATTTGATCCAGCGGCAGGGCCGCGATTTTGCGGTAGGCGCCGGCGGCCAGTCGCAGTGTTTCGCGCAGCGCTTCCGGAGCGGGCGCTGCGGAGCCCGAGGCTGAGGGCAGGATGCCGGTGAAGGAGGCGGGTATCGAGAGAATGCGCGCGCTGGCCTGCTCTACTCTCCAGAGACCGTCCGCGGGCGCCCGGGACAGGCGGAATTCCCCGCCGGAGAGAAGCGATTGGGGCGCGCCGGTGGGCGAGGCGATGGCCGGAAGGGTGAGCGACAGGTTGGTCAGCTCCAGGCCAAGCGGCTCGACGCGGCCGCCGAGCAGCGCGCTTCGGTCGAGGCGGATGGCGGCGGCGCGTGCGTCGGCGAACGGGGTTTGCTGGCCGGGCAGGCTGAAGCGCGGGCGCAGCACGAGCACGCGGCCCCGCGGATCGAGCCAGATGGCGTCGGCCTGGAATACCACGCCCTTTTCTGCGAGGCGCGCGGCAAGCGCCTCCTGCGCGAACGCGGGGAGGCGCAGGCCGCCGTCGGCGAGTATCCTCAGCTGAAGGGCGAGCGCGCCGCCGAGCGCGAGCCAGAGCGTCGCCCGAAAGAGGGCGCGCAGGCGGGCAAAGCGGCGGATGGGACGCGAGGCCAAGGCGGGAAAGGCTGCGCGGCGGGCTAGGGGACGGAAGCCGCGGGCGAGCGGTAAAGCAGGGCCCACAAGGCGTCGAGAACCGGCTGCTCGAGGGTGAACACGAGGCCGAGGGACGCGCTTCCGGCGAGCTGGGTGGCGCCTCCTGCGCGCTCGCCGAGGCTGAGCTTGAGCGCTCCGGACGCGCCTGCGGGTTCCAGAGTGGCCTCGAGCGTGTAGGCCCAGGGTTTTTCCACGCCGTCGACCGGGATGGTGGCGGGGTAATCCTCGCGAACGATGGCCTTGGCGCGGAGATCGCGCAGGGCGGCGAGGAGAGTGGCCACGGCCGCGGGCGGGGCGGCGTCGGAGACGGCGTGGTCCAGCAGGGGCGCGGCGTAAGGCGCGTCGGCGCGCCGGATGACGAGGCGGGTGATCTTGACCGTTTCGGGCAGGTTGAAGATGGCGCGATCTCGGTAGAACCGCGCGGCGACCGGAATCTGTTCAAGCGTGTCGGCCGGCACCGCGTAGACGAAGGGCTGGCCGGTCACGCGGGCGTAGACGGCGGAGTCGCCGCCGCCGGGCTGCGCGAGCTCGAGCACGAGTTCCGAGGCGGGGCCCTGGGGGGAGGCCAGCTGCATCGCGACCACGCGTTCCGGACGATTGAAGCCGAGGTTTTCCAGCTCGGGCCGGGAGGGGGCGTCGGAGGCGAAGCGGACGGCCTCGAGGAGCTGGAGGCGCTGGAGCAGGCGCTCGACCACGGCCGGGTCCGCGCGGAGGGGCGAGGCGGACGCGGCGATCTGCCATGCGCCTGAATCCAATTTCTGGATACGAAGGTCGGGCAGGCCGGGGGCGGACACGGCCAGGCCGGTCACGCGGGCGGGGTCGAGGTCCAGGACGCGTTTTTCGCGCAGCGAAGTCTGGGCCTGCTCCAGCGTGGCAAGGAGCGAGTTCGGAACATTCACGGTGAAGAGGACGGGGCGTTCGGCGGACGAGGGCACGGAGCGCCAGTCGAGGCGCGCGTAGAGCTCGACCGAATCCGCCCCGGCGGGGGAGGCGGGCAGGCCGAGCTGGAGCGTCTCGCGCCGGGCGTTGCCCTCCAGGGTGACGCGCAAACGGGGCGCGGCCAGGCCGGTGGCCTCGGCGGCGGGGGCGTTTTCGGCGGAAAGAAAGCGGGCGACGCGCAGGGCGTTGAGGTCGTTAACGGCGAGCTCGACCGGGGTCTTGGCGGCGCGGGTGGTGATCGGGGCCTCGAAGACCCAGCGGGATTGGTCGCGTCGGAGGCGGGTGCGGGCGGAGTTGGCGGCGCCGGACTGGAGGCTGAGCGCGCGGGCCTCGAAGACGGGGATGGTGAAGAGCTGGTCCGAGCGGAGCTGGGCGAGATCCAGGTCCAGCGCGGAGGCGAGGGTGGGCGCGACCACGTGGATACGCCGGCCGTCGGGCGAGAGCACGTAGAGCCTGCCGCCCACCGCGGCGGTCGCGCCGATCTTGAGAACGAAGGGAGCGGCGGCGGAAGACGCGGCGGGGGAATCGTTGTCAATCGTTGATAGACGAGTGGCTTGGGTGGCGGGCGTGGCGGTGACGACGAGGCGGGGACGGTCGAGGCCGTAGTCGGCGAGGGTCTGTCCGTTGCGGGCGAGGTCGGAGACGGA
Organism: Opitutaceae bacterium; assembly: GCA_027482505.1. Classification (GTDB taxonomy): domain Bacteria; phylum Verrucomicrobiota; class Verrucomicrobiia; order Opitutales; family Opitutaceae; genus IMCC26134_A. The sequence continues at coordinate 2,492 of JAIXVY010000447.1, forward strand.
GAAGCTGGTCTCGTTCTCCAGGAACTGAAGTTCGTTGAGGATGCGGCGGACCGCGAAATCGTTGGCCGGCCAGTCGAGGGGCGAGGCCAGAAACCAGGTGCCTCCGCGGCGTTCCAGGCGGACGACGCGCGGCGCGGCCTCGGCGCCGTCTGTCGCGGCGCTAATCTCGAGGGCGGCGAGGTCGGCGGCCTCGGGGCCGAGAACGCGGCGGCGGTTCTCGTCGATCTTTTCCGTGGCGGACCACGGCCGCTCGGAGAAGAGGATGTAGCCGAAGACGCCGAGATTGAGGACGAGGAGGAGGAGCGTGAATTTAGAGCGCACGGATGGAGCGAAGAGCTGGGAGCGGGTGGCGCGGAGGCGGGATCAGCGGCGGCGGTTCCAGTAGACGAGGAGTCCGAGGACGGCGGCGACGGAGGGGAGGGCGAGGAGCAGGGTGAGGCGCAGCCGGCCGAGTCGCGCGCTGGACAGCGAGAGCTGGAATTTCTCGATGGGGCGGGGCGGGAGGTTGAGCTGGGTGTCGCGGTCCGCGAGCCAGTTGACGGCGGAAAGGGCGAGCATGGCGTTGCCGCCGGCGGCGAGACGCTGGTTGGCGAGCCAGGCGGCGTCGCCGAAGACGACCAGGCGGCCGCTGCGCACGCTCAGGCCCAGGCCGCTTTTGGGCGGAGTGCGTTCGGACGCGGTGCCGAGGGCGAGCTGGGGCGGGGGAAGCAGGTCGGTGGCGTCGCGCGTGTATATGCCGCGCTGGCGATAGGAGCGTTCGCCCCAGGCGGTGGGGGAGGCGCCGAGCAGGGCAAGGACGGTGAGGCCGGGATCGAGCGAGCGGCCCGGGTCGGGACGGACCACGCGGGACGGGCCGAAACGGAGAAAGATTTTGTTGTCGGCGAGAAAGTTGATGACCGGGTGCGGCGCGTCGGTGGCGGGGTAACCCACGAGGTCGCCGGTGTCGGCGCGCCCTTCGGGGCCGGGATCGACCACGAGCACATCGTCGGCCTGCACGCCCCAATCGAAGAGCAGATCGTCCAGGCCGTGGGGCGAGCCGGGCTGAAGGAGCAGCAGGAGGCGGCCGGCCTGGGTGGAGAGATGGCGGCGCAAGAGTTCCTGCTCGGCCGGGCTGTAACGACCCTGGGTGCCGGCGCAGACAAACAGGGCGGCGTCGGAGGGCAGGGCGCGGATGGTGGGCAGATCGAGGATCTCGACCTCGAAGTTGCGCAGCACGAGCTCGTCGCGCAGCAACGACAGGCCGCGCGCGGGGTCGGTGTCGGCGGGGTCCATCTCGCCATGCCCGACGAGGAAATAGATCTTCTGGCGCCCGGGGCGGGTGACGTCGAGCAGCGCGGCGGTAAAGGCCTGCTCGCCGGTGAAGGCGACCTTCTCTCCGTCTTTTATGCGGTAGATCTGGTCGATGTCGACGCGGCGGCGCTTCTCGCCGGAGAAGACGAAGATGCGGTGGGGCTCGTCCACGCCCAGGCGCTGGGCCGCGGCGCGGTTGCGAAACACGTCGACATATTCGACGCGGATGGGGCCGAGCGGATTGGCGGCGGACGCCTCGACGTAGTCGCGCAGCAGGGTGCGGACGTCGCGGTAGGCCTGCACGAGGTGATCCTCCTCCGCGTCTTCGACCAGGGTGACGACCACCGTGACCGGCGCGGGCAGATCCTTCAGGTAGGAACGTGTCTCGGGCGAGAGCGAGTGACGGGCGTGACGGGAAAGGTCGAAACGCCAGGAATGGCGCGTGGCGAGGAAGTTGAGGCCCGCGACGAGGGCGAGCACGAGGATTCCTTGCGCGAAGAGGTGCGCGGTGCGGCGGCGGCGGGCGGAGGCGAAGGCTACGGACACGGATAAAAAGGGATGGTGGCGAAGACCTGAAGTCCGGGCGCGGTCAGCTGTGGAGCAGTTTGGCCTCGACCCCGAGAATGCCGAGGATGAGGGCGAGCGCGCTTCCGCTCAGATAATAAAGAACCTGGCGGGTATCGACCACCCCGCGGGTGAAATCCTCGAGGTGGGTGAAGACCTGGAGATAATCGACCGCGGCGCGCAGGCCGGCGAGGTGATCGAGTTTCAGCACTTCCAGGGTGGCGGTGAAACGGGTGCCGATCACGAGCGCGAGCAGAAGCACGAAGGCGAGGATGCCGGCCACCGCCTGGTTGCGGGTGAGCGCGCTGGCAAGAATGCCGATGGCGACGAAAAGCGTGCCCGAGACGGCGATAAAAAGATAACCGCCGATCAAGGGGGCGAGGTCGGGTCCCTGCGCCGCGCCGGAAAACCAGTGCAGGATGTAGAAGAATCCTCCGGTGCAGGCCCACAGCCCGAGGTAGAGGGCGTAGGCGGCGAAGAACTTGGCTAGCACGATTTGCGGCGTGGTGACGGGCGCGGTCAGCAGCGTTTCCAAAGTGCCGAGGCGCCTCTCCTCGGCCAGCGACTTCATGGTGAGGAGCGGGACCATGAAAAAGACCGGTATCCAAAAGAGTTGGAAAAACACCGCGGCGGGCGAGCCCTCCTGGGGGGCGGCGGCGAAGGTTTCGAGGATGCCGGCGAAGACAAAGCCCATCACGAGCAGGAAGAGCGTCGCCGCGATATAGGTCGCGGGGCTCACCAGCAGCATGCGGAGTTCGTGGGCGAGCAGGATGCGGAAGGCGCGCATGGGGAAGCAGTGAGCTAGGAGCGGGGAGCGGGGAAGGAGGAGGGCGAGGGGGCGGTGGACATTTCGGCTCCTTGCTCCCGGCTCCTTGCTCCTTGCTCCCTGGTTTGGGTGGCGGCGAGGAAGACTTCCTCGAGGGTGTGGCGCGAGCGGCCTAAGGCGCGCAGGCGGAAGCGGCCTCCGCGGGCGAGCGCATGGACGAGCGCCTCGCGCAGATCGGGGGCGTCGGCCGGGGCGGTGAGCCGGAGCGCGACGAAGCCCGCGGAGTCGGCCGGCGAAGTGGAGACGAGGGCGAGGCCGGGGTGCACGTCGGCCAGCGCGGCCGGGATGTGTTCGAGCGGGCCGGCGAGCTCGATCTCGTAGTGGCCGTGGCCGAAGAAGTCGCGGCGCAGCTCGGCGGGCGCGCCGGTCGCGACCACGCGGCCCTGGTTGATGATCAGCACGCGGTCGCAGGTGACCTCGATCTCGGGCAGGATGTGCGAGCTGATGAGCACGGTCATGCGTCCGCGCAGGGACGAGATGAGGTCGCGCACGGCGAGAATCTGGTGCGGGTCGAGCCCGATGGTGGGCTCGTCCATGATGATCAGCGGAGGCTCGGCCAGGATGGCGTCGGCGATGCCCACGCGCTGACGGTAGCCTTTGGAAAGCTTGCCGATGATGCGATCGCGCACGCGCCCCAGGTCGCAGAGGTGGACGACCTCGTCGAGGCGCGGGGCCAGCTTGCGGCGGGTGAGGCCTTTCAGCCGGCCGCGAAGATGGAGATACTCGCCGACCCGCATGTCCTCCGGCAGCGGGTTGTTTTCCGGCATGTAGCCGAGCCGGGTCTTCACCTCGGAGGGATTGGCGGCGACGTCGACGCCGCACACGGTGACCTGGCCGGAGGTGGCGGGCAAAAAGCCGGTCAGGATGCGCAGCGTGGTGGATTTGCCCGCGCCGTTGGGGCCGAGGAGACCGATGATCTCGCCCTGGGCCACCTCGAAGCTGACGCCGCGCACGGCCGGGTGCCCGGCGTAGGTTTTCACCAAATCGCGCACGACAATGGCGGGCGAGGCGGCGGGAGAGGAGGTCGCGGTGGCGGCGTCGGACATTTGGGCGAATTAAAGAAAATCAGCAAAAACGACCACAGACCCGCCTCCAAGGGCCAAAGTTGCGCGGTTTTTAGGCCGGGTGGTTCAAAGCATGGGCGGCGGCCAGTCCGGTCAGGGCGAGATCGGGCACGACGCGCGCAGGTAGACGGAGGCGGTCTTGGACGACCTGGGCGGCGCCGCCGGACAGAAAAATCTCCGCGGAGGGCAGGCGGCGGGCGGCGTATTCGGCCAAAACGGCGTCAAGCAGCGTCTGGATGAGACCCGCGAAGCCCACGATGGCGCCGATGCGAATCGCCTCGGCGGTGGATTTGCCGATCACGCTGGTGACTGGCGTGGCCAGATCCGTGACCAAGGGGAGCTGGGCGGTGCGCTCGTGCAGGTAGCGGGTGACGAGGGCAGGGCCCGGGGTGATGATGCCGCCTTCGTAGCCGCCTTCGGGCGTGACCAGATCGAAAGTGACGGCGGTGCCGAGGTCGATGACCACGGCGGGCCGGCCGGGGGCCAGGGCGTGGGCGCCGGCGGCGTTGGCGAGACGGTCCTGGCCGATTTCGGCGGGGTGGGGGTAGGTGATCGGAACGCCGAGCCTCACTTGGTGGGTGAGTTGCCAGGTCGGCAGCCCGGCGGCTTTCGCCACGGCGAGCAGTCTGGGCGTGGCGGCCGGGACGACCGAGCAGAAGGCGATGGAACGCGGTTTGGGTGCCGCGGCGAGGACGGCGGGCAGGCCTTCGGCGGGATCGTCCAGCAGGGCGGTGGGCAAGTCGCGCTGGCCGGCCAGCGCGCCGTCGTGGTGAAAGGCCAGGTGCGTGTGAGTGTTGCCTATATCGATGCAGAGCAAAGGTCCGGGAGCGGCGGAGGCGTGGGAGAATGACGCGGACATCGGGAGCGCCGCCAACTAGCGCGAGCCGTCGGGCAACGGCAAGGAGGAGTTGACTGGCGGGCCGGGCAAAGGCGCCTCCTTTTTTGTTGTTTGCGGCGTTGCGGTCGGCGTCCGGTCGGCTGGTCTAGGGAGCGATGCGATTCGAAGCGACGACCGGACCGGGCCCGCGCCGCAAGGCGGGGCTGATGTTTTGGGTTATCCTGCTGGCCTTTGGCTGCGCGCCCGCCGCCTGGGCCGAGGCCATGGCTGAAGCCGGCGCGCCGCCCGCCGCGGTGGCCGAGGCCGCGCCGGAGCGCGCGGTGGTGCAGATCCTCGTGTCCTCGCAGGTGCCGGTGTTCGACGCCCCGTGGCGCTGGCAGCCCATCCGCCGCTCCACCGGAACGGGTTTCGTCATCGAGGGCGGGCGCATCATGACCAACGCGCACGTGATCGCGTGGGCCAAGCAGATCCTCATTCGCCGCTATCAGGATCCGCGGCTCCTGCCCGCGCGGGTGGTGTTCGCCGGGCACGACTGCGACCTCGCCCTGCTCGAGCCGATCGATCCCAAGGATCTCGATGGCGTGCAGGCGCTGAAATTCGGCGAATTGCCCGCCGTGCAGTCGACGGTGGTTACCTGCGGTTATCCGGCCGGCGGCGACCAGATGTCTTTCACGCGCGGCGTGGTGTCGCGCATCGAGGTGCAGCCCTACGCGCATCCGGGCAATCGCGCCTGGCTGGCCGTCCAGACCGACGCGGCGATCAACCCCGGCAACAGCGGCGGTCCGGTGTTTCAGGACGACAAGGTCGTGGGCGTGGCCTTTCAGGGCATACCCGGACTGCAAAACGCGGGCTTCTTCATTCCACCCGAAGTGGTGAGTCATTTTTTGAACGATGTGAAAGACGGCCGCTACGATGGCTTCCCCATGGCGGGCGTCTCGTTTGAAACGCTGCAAAATCCCGCCTACCGCCGCCTCCTCGGCCTGGCGGACGACGGCCGCGGCGCGCGCGTCGACTGGCTGCGCCCGGAAGGACCCGCGGCGCGCGCCCTGCGTCCCGACGACGTTCTGCTGGAGGCCGGCGGCTTTCCCGTGGGCAGCGACGCCATGATTCCCTACCGCGGCAATCGCGTCGCGGTGGGCGTGGCCTTTCAGCAACCCCAGGCGGGCGAGAACATCGCGCTGAAGGTCTGGCGCGAAGGCCGGCCGCTCGATTTGGAGATCAAGATGGAGGCCTACGACGGCGATCGCCTCGCGGGCCGCCAATACGACGAGCCGCCGCGCTACTTCATCCATGCCGGCCTCGTTTTCACGCCGCTCAGCGCCAACTACCTCGACACGGTCGGCCAGGCCGGGCGCGACTACCTTTGGGAAGGCCTGGCAAGGCTCACCTACGAGCTGCATCATCGGACGGTGGAGGGCGCGGGCGAATCCCGGCCCGAGCCGGTTGTGCTGGCGGGCGTGCTGCCCCACGCGGTCAACGCCGACTTCGACGTGCGCGGGCGCGTTCTGGTTAACAAGATCAACGGCGTGCGCATCGAGCGGCTCGAGGACGTGAAGCGCGCGCTGGAGCAAAACCAGGGCGCGCGCCATCTGCTGGAGTTCTCGGGGCCCGAGGATGGACCGCTCGAGGCGCTTGACCGCGCCGCGGCGGCCGCCGCCCACGCCGACATCCTGCGCACCTACGGCATAGTCGCCGATCAACGATTCTAAAAGGCCCTCCGCCATGCATCGCCGCTTTTTTCTCCGTCTGCTGGCCCACGTCGCCGGCCTTGCCCTGTTTGCCGGCGCCGCCCCTTCGGCGCGCGCGCAGTTGCTGCACCGGCCGGGCTGGGAAAGCTCTCTCGTCAGCATCGAGGTGACTTACAAGGTCTACGATGCCTTCCAGCCTTGGAACGAGCCCACCCGCGCCATTCGCAAGCACGGCGTGGTGATCGGTCCGGGCGAGATTCTCACCACCGCGCAATACCTGCCCGCGCACACGCTGGTCCGCGTGCAAAAAGGCGGCCGCGGCCGCTGGCACGACGCGCGCGTGAAGTGGTGGGACGCCCAGTCCAACATCGCCATCCTCGAGTCCGCCTCGCCCGCCTTCTGGCAGGGGCTGACCCCCGCGCCCCTGGCGGACAAGATCGGCCGCGGGCCGGAGTTTGATCTCGTGCGCTGGCGCGACGGCAACCTGGAGACGCGTCGCGTGGAGTTCGGCAAATTCACGGTGGGCGAGGGCGCGCTCGGCTTTGCCCCGCACGTGCAGCTGGAGGTCAGCACCGATCTGACCGGCCTGGGCTGGACCGAGGTGGTGGCGCGCGACGGCGCGGTGGCCGGCCTCACGACCTACTCCAACGGTCGCGTGTGCGGCGTGCTGCCCGCGCCCTTTATCCGCGACGTGCTCAAGGCGTGGCGCGAAGGGCGCTTCACCGGGCTCGGCTATTTTGACTTCACCTGGCAGCCCGGCGGAAATCCCGAGCTGTTGAAAGAGCTGGGCCTCGCGGGCGAACCGCGCGGAGCCGTCGTGCACCGCGCCGGTCGCGAGTCCGACCCTGCCAAGGCTCCCCGGCCGCGCGACATCCTGCTCGAGATCGACGGTAAACCCATCGACAGCGAAGGCGACTACCTCGATCCCGACTACGGCCATCTCATGCTGGAAAACCTCGCCAACCGCGGCCACTTCGCCGGCGCCACGGTGAAGATCAAGGTTCGCCGCGGAGCCGAGGAGCTAGCGTTTGACTACGTGGTGCCGAAGGCGGAGTTCGCCGACGAGACGGTGCCGCGCGAAATATTCAACGGCGCGCCGAAATACCTGATGGCCGGCGGCCTCGTGTTTCAGCCTTTCGCCCAGCCCTTCCTGCGCGGGTGGGGCGAGGAGTGGCGGAAATTCGCGCCGTTCCGTCTCCAGTATTGGCAGTTCGAGGAGCCCGCCGACGGACGGAAATCCCTGGTCGTCCTCAGCGGCGTGCTGCCCGACGCGATCAATCTCGGCTATCAGGACGCGATCATGCTCGTGGTGGACAAGGTCAACGGCCGCGCCATCGCCACGCTGGCCGACCTCGTCGAAGCCTTGAAGACTCCGTCCGCGGGCGGCGTGCACCGCTTCGAGTTCATGCCCGGTCGCGACCTGCAGCGTCTCGTGCTCGACGCCGCCACGCTGGACGAGGCGACGAAACGCGTGGCCGACTACTACGGGTTGCCCGCGGCGCAGCGGCTGTGAGGCGGAGCACCTCGTCCAGCCCGAAGCGTCGCGTCCCCGGACGGGCGCTTAGCGTTTCTTGAAAATCACCTGCGGCGCAGTCTCCAGCTGGCCGCGGGTCACGCCCATCTGGTTTAGAAGCTTAAGCTCGCGCCAAAGCTCCGCGCCGCTGGTGCGCCCGGAAAACAGGGCCTCGTAGGCGCGAAGGGTGCGCGCCACCTCGTCGGCCGATTCGTCGACAAATTCGACGCGGAAGTGGCGCGCGCCGAGGGCGATCATGCGGTCGACAAACTCCGCGCCGGTCTGCGCGCGAGGATTGAAGACGGTGTTTCGGCAGCCGGCGTCGGCCTTGAGCGGGAGCAGCGCGCCCACGCGATCACGAAGGGCCACGCGGTGTTTTTCGCAAGGGCGGCCGCAGTCGTGGTAGTCCTTGCCCTTTGAGAGGAAGGCGCAGAACACGCAGTGCTCCATGTGAAACATGGGCATGTGCTGGTGCAGCGTAAGGTCGAAGCGCGAGGCGGGCGCGCCTTTGAGCAAGGCCTCGAGCTGGGCGACGTTCAGGTCGTAGCTGGCCGTCACGCGTTCCAGATTGTATCGGGAAAGGAAATACTCCGCGCTGAGGGGATTGGCGACGTTGAGCGAGAAGTCGCCGCGCAGCCGGAGCGAGGGCGCCGCGGCGGGGAAAAAGCGCAGGTGCTCGTGGTTGCGGACGAGGATGCCGTCCGCCTCGGCGGAGAGGACCTGCTTGAGAATCCAGTCCTCGGTCGGCTTGAAGACGCGCGGCGGCAGCAGCCAGACGGCGGGGGAGGAAACCAGGGGGCCGGGAGCCGAGACCTGGGGACGGGCGGACTGCCAGGCGCGGAAGCGCTGGACCGCCTCGCGGTAGTGCTTCGGGTTTTCAAACTCGCAGTAAAGGTCGGCGAACGGGACGCCCGAACTCAGCGCGGCCTCAAGCTGGGCGAAATCGCGAACCAGCGGGATAATCTGCGGCGAATTCGCCTGCCCGCCCGCGCCCGGAATTTCGTCAATCATTGATTGACAGACGGATCGGCCGGCGGAGTCGCCTGCCTCCACGAGCGTCCAGCGCTTGGGGGCGGCGCGCAGGGCGTCGAGTTTGGCGGCGGCGTCGCGGCGGAGGCGGTTGAGCTCGCTGACCGGGAGCATGAGCGAGCCTTCGAGCCGGTTGTCGAGTTCGCCCAGGTGGAAAGGCGTGCCGCCGAGGCGGCCGAGTTGGTCGCGCAACCTGGTGGTTTCGAGCGCCTGCTTTTCGGCGACGGCGAGCGGTATCGCGGATGCCTCGCGAACGACGTGTCCGAGCCCGTCGTCGAGGATCAGCGTGAGCGGCGCGCCGGCGTGGCCGTGCACCTCGGCGCGAATCGGGCGGGTGTGGCGGATCTTGTCGCCGGCGAAGGTGGCGCGAAGCTCGCGGTCGAGGGCGGGATCGTTGGTTTTCCAGACGCGGTGGCCGGGGCGGATTTTTTTGAAATCGAGGTCGCCGTGGCCGAAGCGCAGGAAGGTCTCGCCGGAGCGGGCGTCGGTATTGAGCTGGTAAATACGTCCGCCCTCCTCGCCGTCGGCGGGTTTGCCGGCGTCGAAGACCACGCCGTCGCCGGGCTTCGCGGGGGCTTCGAGTCGCAGCGCGACGTGATCGGCGCCGACGCGCGCGACCTGGCCGAGGAAGACGCCGCGCTTGGTGCCGAAGCGGCCGTGGGCGAGCTCCTGGTTGTTGATGCCGCGAAACCAGCCGGTGTAGAGGCCGCGGGAAAACGCCATGTTGAGCTCGTATTTGGCGGCGGCGGGATCAAAGCCCGGCGACCGGCGGCCGGCAGGTTTGTCAATCAATGATTGACTAGTGGATTGGTCGGCGGAGCTCGCGGGGGTCGGGGCGGAGGGGGCGACTGCGGCGGGTTCGGAGTCAGGGGCGGGGGCGCCGTTGAGCTCGGTCATCACGCGGTCGAGGGCCTGGCGGTAGGTGCGGGTGATGCTGGCGACGTATTCGGGCGACTTGAGCCGGCCCTCGATCTTCAACGAGGCGACCCCGGCGCGAACGAGGTCCGGAAGAACGTCGAGGCCGGACAGATCCTGCGGACTGAGGAGATAGGCGCGGTCGCCGAGATCGACGGGCTGGCCGTCGCTGACCAGACCGTAGGGCAGGCGGCAGGCCTGGGCGCACTCGCCGCGGTTGGCGGAACGTCCGCCGAGGGACTCGCTGGTGAGGCACTGGCCGGAGTAGGCGACGCACAGGGCGCCGTGCACGAAGGTCTCGAGCGGCAGCGGCGGCTGGCCGGAGGCGCGCTGGGCGGCCTGGATGTGCTCGATCTCCTTGATGGAGTTTTCGCGGGCGAGGACGACGAGCTCGGCGCCGAGGTCGCGCGCGAATTGCACGCCGGCGTCGTTGGTCACGGTCATCTGGGTGGAGCCGTGGATCGGGAAATCGGGCGAGAGCCGGCGGATGAGCCGGCAGATACCGACGTCCTGAACGATGGCGGCGTCGACTCCGGCGGAGATGATGGCGCGGAGATAGTCGGCGGCGTCGGCGAGCTCGTCGGCGAAGACGAGGGTGTTGAAGGTCACGTAGCCGCGCACTCCGCGGCGGTGCAGAAACGCCATGAGGTCCGGCAGGTCGGCCACGGTGAAGTTGTGGGCGCGCATGCGGGCGTTGAAGCGCTCGAGGCCGAAGAAAATGGCGTCGGCGCCGTTTTCGACCGCGGCCCGGGCGCATTCCCAGTCGCCGGCGGGCGCGAGCAACTCCGGCCGCACGTAGCGGATGGCGGCGGGGGAGGGCGCGAGGGAGGCGGCGGAAGATTGGGCGGGCGCGGACATGAGTCGAAAAGGTGGCCGCAGGCGGGCGGCTTTGTCGAGCGAGGGCGGGCGAGCTTCCTATGTCGTGCGGGCTCCGAGGCTTGCGGCGCGATAGTCCGAGGGAGAGAGACCGACCATGCGGCGGAAGGTGCGGGTGAAGGCGCTTTGATCGGAATAACCGCACTCTTGGGCGACCCGGGCCACGGGGTGCCTGGTCTCGCGCAGCAAGCGCAGCGCGGTTTCTATGCGTGTTTTCTGGATCAGCTGACCGGTGGTGAGGCGGAAGATGCGGCGGATGCGGCGCTCAAACTGGTAGGGCGACTGTTTGGCCAAGGCCGCGAGGTGGCCGACGCGCAGGGGTTCGGCCAGGTTGCGTTGCAGGTGCCGCAGCGCGACGGCCACGGCGGAAAAATCTTCGCCTCGCTCGTCGGGCGCCTGCAGATCCTTCGAGATGCCCACCAGGCCGACTATCCGCTGATCGCGGTCGCGGAGCGGAAGCTTGGTGGTGAGGCACCAGCCGCGTCGGCCGGTCGGGTAGAGATGCAGTTCGAGCTGATCGAGGATGGTCGTCCCATGCTCGAGCACGCCGAGGTCTTGGCTGCGGTAGCTGTCGCCGAGCGGCGGCGGGAAAAGCTCGTCGGCGCGAAGGCCGATCAGCTCCTCCTTGCGCCGGCGCCCGCAGCGTTCGCAGAGGGTCTGGTTGACGATCACGTATTCGGCGCGCTCGTTTTTGACGAAATAGACCAAGTCGGGCAGGCGGTCGAAAAGCTCCTCGCCGGTGATGGGTTCGGACAGGCGTTGGAGAAACGCCTCGCGCGCAGTCGCTGGGGCGGCGGAGGCGGCTTTGGGCATTGTGCCGAAATCAAAGTCATAACTGCGCGAGCGAACAAGATTTTTGTCCTCTGTCATGCGACCATGGCAGGAGCAAAAGCCCGCGCCCTGTTATGCAGAAAATAAAGATAATCGACTCCCATACCGCCGGCGAGCCCACCCGCGTGGTGATCGAGGGCGGGCCGGACCTGGGCGCTGGTTCGCTGGCGGAGCGGCGCGATGTGTTTCGCGCGCGATTTGATTGTTACCGCTCGGCGGTGGTGAATGAGCCTCGCGGCTCCGATGTGGTGGTGGGAGCCCTGCTCACGCCGCCCACGGATGCGAGCTGCGCGGCGGGCGTGATTTTTTTCAACAACGTCGGCTACCTCGGGATGTGCGGACATGGCACGATCGGCGTGATCGCGACGCTGGCCCACCTCGGCCGTATCGGGCCGGGGGCGCATCGGCTGGAGACGCCGGTCGGCGTGGTCACCGCGACGCTCGGGGCCGACGGCTCGGTCAGCGTGGCCAATGTGCCGAGCCGCCGCGTTCACCATGGCATCGCGCTCGAGGTGCCCGGCGCGGGGCGTGTGACCGGCGACATCGCCTGGGGCGGAAACTGGTTTTTCCTCAGCGATGATCATGGGCGAGATCTGCGCCTGAGCGAAGTCGGCGGCCTCACCGATTATTGCCTGCGGGTGCGGCGCGCGCTCGACGCCCCCGGATACGCGGAGGTTGACCACGTC
>JAIXVY010000107.1 GCA_027482505.1 Opitutaceae bacterium
ACGTGAGAGGGGGGGGCGGGCAGGGACGGCGAGGCGGAACCAAACGATGAAAATGCCAGAGGTTTAGGCTGTCGACGGGGCGGGGGGCGGTTTTAACCAGAGCATGGTTTCGCGATTTTCCAGCTCTGCGGGAGGTGTCGGATGAAAAAGACCTTCGACTGGTTTCTATGCGGGCTGGCGCTGGCGGCCGGGCTGGCGTTTCTGTTTCCCGGGCCCGGGGCCAAGGGTGGCTGGATGCAGCCGGAGTTGCTGACCAAGGCGGGCGTGGCGCTGATTTTTTTTCTGAACGGCGCCGGGCTCTCCTTCGCGGCCATGCGGGCGGGAGCGATGCGCTGGAAGCTGCACACGGTGGTGCAGACGTGCACGTTTCTGATTTTTCCGGTAATCGGGCTGGGGGCGTTTTTCCTGCTGCGTTGGCTGACGCCGGGCGATCTGGGGCTGGGCTTTTTTTACCTCTGCGCGCTGCCGTCGACCGTGTCGTCGTCCGTGGCGCTGACCGCGGCGGCGAAGGGAAACGTGCCGGCGGCGGTGTTCAACGCGACGCTTTCGAGCGTGATCGGGGTGGTGCTGACTCCTCTCTGGGTGGGGCTGGTGTTAAAGACCTCCGGGCAGGCGCTGCCGCTGGGGAAGGTGTTGCTGGATCTCTTTCTCTGGCTGGTGGTGCCGCTGGTGATCGGGCAGCTGAGCCGTCCGCTGACGGGGGCGTGGATCGCGGCGCACAAGGCGCTGGTCAGCAAGGTGGACCGCTGCACCATTCTGCTTCTGGTCTACACCTCGTTTTGCGACTCGGTGAAGGGCGGGGTGTGGTCGACCCAGGGCTGGGACGTGCTGCTGTGGACGCTGGCGGGGACGACGGGGCTGTTTTTCGTCGTGATGAGGCTCTCGGACGCGATGAGCCGGGCGCTCGGTTTTTCCGAGGAAGACCGAATCGCGGCGGTTTTCTGCGGGTCCAAGAAGACCCTGGCTTCGGGCGTGCCGATGGCGCAGCTCATCTTCGGCGCGCATCCGGGGATAGGCCTGATTTTGCTGCCGATCATGATCTATCACCCGTTGCAGTTGGTGATTTGCAGCGTGCTGGCGGGCAAGTGGGCGAAGCGGGGGTGATTTTTAACGCAGAGACGCAGAGGCGCGGAGAAACGCGGGGGAGATAGAGATACGGAACGAGTGCTTTCCGTGGTCGCTCTGCGTCTCCGCGACTCTGCGTTTTAAAACCCGAAAACCGCGGCGTCTCAGGCGCGGCCGAAGAGGTCGGCGATGATGTCCTCGAGCGGGACGTCGGCGATGGAGATGTCGGCCACGGGGCCGGCGGCGAGGATGCGGCCGGTGAGGGCGACGACCTCGGCGGAGGGCACGTGGAGGACGATCTCGCCGTCCTCGGTGGTGACGGGGTTGAAGGGCGCGAAGGTGTCGAGGCCGGGGAAAGGCGCGGTGAGCGGGCGGAATTTGACGATGCGCTTTTTGCCGCCGACGGATTCGAGGCGGTCGAGGGTGCCGTCGTAGATCTTGCGGCCCTTGTCGATGACGACGACGCGGTCGCAGAGTTCCTGGATGTCGGCCATGTAGTGGCTGGTGAGGAGAATGGTGGTGCGGTGGCGGCGGTTGTAGTCGCGGAGGAAGCCGCGCACGGCCTTCTGCGAGACGACGTCGAGGCCGATGGTGGGCTCGTCGAGGAAGAGGACCTTGGGGCGGTGGAGCAGGGCGGCGATGAGCTCCATCTTCATGCGCTCGCCGAGGGAGAGTTCGCGAACCATGGTGCCGAGTTTTCCGGATACGCCGAGGAGGGCGACGAGCTCGTCGAGCGTTTCCTTATACTGCGCGGCGGAGAGGCCGTAGATGTGGCGCAGGAGGAGGAAGCTTTCCTGGGCGGGGAGATCCCACCAGAGCTGGTTTTTCTGGCCGAGAACGAGGGCGAAGAGGCGGCGGTAGGCGTTCTCGCGGCGGACGGGGTCGAAGCCGGCGACGCGGGCGCGGCCGGAGGTCGGGTGGATGAGGCCGGCGAGCATCTTGAGCGTGGTGGTCTTGCCGGCGCCGTTGGGGCCGAGGAAGCCGACGAACTCGCCCTCGGCGATGGAGAAGGTGATGTCCTTGGCCGCGGCGAGCTCCTCGAACTCGCGGTGGAAGAGTCCGCGCACGCCGGCCCAGAAGCCGGGGGGCTTTTTGTAGGTGCGGAAGACGCGGGTGAGGTTTTCGACTTCGATCATGGAGGACTGACGCGGGAATTTTTTTAACCGCGGATTAAGCGGATGGGCGCGGATGCGGAGAGGAAGGGGTTGCCGTTAAGCCACGGATGGCGCGGATGGGCACGAATAAGAACCAAGCAACAGGGCACTGGTTTTGTCCGTGTTAATCCGTGGCTATTCAAAATCCGCGTTTATCCGTGGCATCCGCGGTGAAGAAATCACACGCTGGCGACGAGCTTGGAGAGGTCGACGTGGTCGGCGATGAGCTGCTTGATGATGGGAAACTTGTCGGTGTCCTGCGGCTGGGTTTTCACCGACATGTGGTTGATGCGGCTGGTGACGCCGTAGCTCTCCTCCTTGGTGGCGATGACGGGGATATCGGTCATCGAGAGGAGTTCGGCGAGCTTGGGGTGGGGTTTGATGTCGTTGGAGACGATGAGGCCGGCGATGGTGGCGCCGCCGGAGATCTTGGCCGAGGCGAGGGCGGCGAGGAGGATGTCATCGCGGTCGCCGGGCGTGATGATGAGCGTGCCGGGCTGGAGGTAGTCGACGATGCCCTTGGCGGACATGGCGCCGATGACGACGCGTTGCACGCGCTGCTTGGCGCCGCCGCGGCGGCCGTTGAGCCATTTGCCGCCGATCTCCTCGGCGATCTGGGCGAGGTTGGGGGCGGTGAGGGCGGGCTGGACGGGGAGGACGCCGAGGAGGGGGATGCCGAGGCGGGCGAGGCCGCGGCCGGCGTAGTTGTGGACCATGTCCATCTTGTCGGGCTCGACCTTGTTGAGGATGGCGCCGACGACCTCGACGCCGTGCTGGTCGAAGAGGGATTTGTTGAGCGCGAGCTCGTCGACCGGGCGGCCTATGCCTCCGGGGGAGACGAGGAGGACCTTCGAGTTGAGGAGCTTGGCGACGCGGGCGTTGGAGAGCTCGAACACGGAGCCTACGCCCGCGTGGCCGGTGCCCTCGATGATGGTGAAATCCTTTTCCCAGGAGACGCGGTCGAAGGCGCGGCAAATCTGGTCCTCAAGGGAGGGGAGGAGGGCGTCGGGGGTCTCGAGAAAGCGGCGGGTGAAGGTGCTGTCGATGGCCACCGGGCTCATGCTCTCGATGGGCACGCGGACCTGGAAGATGGAGTCGAGGAGCACGGAGTCCTCGTCGATCTTCTTGCCCTGGACGTCGACGAAGCGCTGGCCGACGGGCTTGATGAAGCCGACGCGCGGGAAGCGGGACTGGAGGGCGCCGTAGAGGCCGAGGCAGGTCGTCGTCTTGCCATCGTTCATCCGCGTGGCGGCGACGAAGACCCGCTTGGTGACGGTGTTGGTCGGGGCGCGCAGAAGGGGAAGCGCGGGCTGGGCGAAGGGGTTGGGGGTGCCGTTGGCGTCGGAGGGAGGAGGCGTGGTGGCGGAGGCCATTGAAGCAGGGAGCTGGGAGCGTGGAGCAGGAAGCCGGCGGGGCGAGAAGGGCGAAAAAAGAAAGCGGGCCGAACCTTGGTGAAAAGGATTCGGCCCGCGGAAGGGGTTTACTGGTTCGTGCCGTAGAGGAGGCGGCGGTCGATGGCCTGGACGGCCACGATGGCGGCGGCGCCGAAGACGTCGTGGGCGGAGGCGCCGCGGGAGATCTCCGCGGCGGGTTTGCTAAGGCCGGTGAGGATCTGGCCGAAGGTGTTGGCGCCGGCGAGAAGCTGGACGAGTTTGAAGGCGATGTTGCCCGAGTTGAGGTCGGGGAAGATGAGGACGTTGGCGCGGCCGGCCACGGAGCTGTTGACCTTCTTGGTCTGGGCGACGACGGCGTCGAGGGCGGCGTCGACCTGGATTTCGCCGTCGATCTCGATGTCGAGGAGGAGGGACCGGGCCTTGGCGCGGGCGAGCTCGGTGGCGTGGCGGACCTTCACGAGCGAGGGTTGGTTGGAGGTGCTCTTGGAGGCGTAGCTGAGCATGGCCACGCGCGGGGTCTCGTTGGTGAGGTGGCGCGCGATCTGGGCGGTGGAGAGGGCGATGTCGGCGAGCTGCTCGGCGGTGGGGTCGGGGATGACGCCGCAGTCCGAGAGGAAAAGGGAGCCGTCGGAGCCGACCTTTTTCTCGTCGAAGTCGAGGACCATGAGCGAGGAGGCGTGGTTCACGCCCGGCAGGCGGGGAATGATTTGGAAAATCGGGCGCAGGGCGCTGGCGGCGGAGAGGGTGCCGCCGGAGACGAGGGCGTCGGCCTGACCGGTGGCGACCATCATGGTGCCGAAGTAGCCGGTATCCTTGAGGGCCTCGGCGGCCTCGGCGGCCTTGATGCCCTTGATGCGGCGGAGCTGCTCAAGCTGGCCGACGAAGGTGGCGAAGTCCTCGCTGCGCTCGGGTTCGATGAGACGCATGCCCTGGAGGTTGATGTCGAGCTTGGCGGCGGTCTCCTTGATGGCGGCGCGGTCGCCGAGGAGGATGGGGGCGCCCATGCGGCGCGTGACCCACTGGCGCGCGGCCTGGAGAATGCGGGGGTCGGCGCCTTCGGCGAACACGATTCGCTTGGGGTGGCGCTGCAGCTTTTCGGTGAGCTTCGGGATGAGCGGCATAGGATGGCCGGAAAGTGGTGCCTGCCCGGGGGCAACACAAGTTTCGACGTCGGCCGGGGCGCGCAAAAAAACGCGTCACGCCGAGGCGCCGGGGGAGCGGTGCGGAAGGGCCCGGCGGCCGATCCTAGGAGAAGGCGGCCGGCGGCAGGTTGATCGGCCGGCGCATGATCTCGGCCGCGGGGCGGCCGGCGGCCAGCAGGGCGACCATGGCGCGCATGGCGGGATCGATGTGGCGGAAGAAGCGTCCGTAGTCGCCGCAGAGGTAGCTGACCGGGGCCTCGCCCTCGGCCGCGCGCACGAAGCGATGCTTGGGGCAGTCGCCGTTGCAGGCGAAGCGCACGGGGCAGGCGACGCAGCGAGCGGGCAGGTTTTCCTTGGCCGCGCCGAAGCGGTCGGCGGCGGCTCCGTTGGCGAGCCGGGCGAGGGGCGCGCGGTTCAGGTTGCCCAGCGAGAAACCGGGATAGACGTAGTGGTCGCAGGCATACAATTCGCCGTCGTGCTCGAGGGCGAAGGCGCGGCCGCAGCGGCGCGCGTGGGCGCAGACGGTGGGTTCGCCGACCGCCCAGGCGTTGAGCGCGGACTCGAACTGCTGGACGAAGACGCGGCCGACGTCCCTTCGCACCCAGTGATCGAAAAGGGTGCGCAGGAACTGGCCGTGGCGGCCGGGCGGCAGAGAGTGCGGACTGGCGGCGAACTCCGCCTCGGCCGCCGAAACAGGCGGGTGCAGGGGATCGCCCGGCACGGCGTGGCTGAGGCCGCGGGCCGCGTCCCGGGCGTCGGCCCGGCGCTCGACAAGCGGGATGAACTGAAGATGGCGCGCGCCGGAGGAGACGAGAAAGTCGTAGACCTCGCGCGGGTGCCGGCAGTTGCGCCGGTGGACGACGGTGAGGGTGTTGAACTCGACGCGGTGGCGGCGGAGCACGCGCAGGCCGGCCATGACTTTTTCCCAGGTGGGTCGTCCCCCGCGGTCCAGGCGGTAGGCGTCGTGCAGGGCGCGGGGGCCGTCGAGGCTGATGCCGACAAGAAATCTTTCCTCGTGGAGAAACCGGCCCCAATCGTCGTCGAGCAGGGTGCCGTTGGTCTGGAGGGCGTTGTGGATCACGCGGCCCGGTCCATGGTGGCGTTGCCAGGCCACGATGCGACGGAAGGTATCGAGGCCGAGGAGGGTGGGCTCGCCGCCTTGCCAGGCGAAATGGATTTCCGCGTCGACGGGCTGGGCGGCGATGTGGTCGCGAACAAAGGCCTCCAGCGTGGCGTCGTCCATGCGGGGCACGCCTGCATCGGCGTAAATAGCGCGTTCCTTTTCGAGGTAGTAGCAGTAGCGGCACTCGAGGTTGCAGCGCGCGCCGATGGGCTTGGCCATGACGTGAAACGGCCGGCGCAAGGCGTCGTCTCGCTGCGGTGCCGAATCGGTCATAGCGCGCGGGAGAACCGATTCTGCGGCGCGGTCTCGCTCGGCAGATGGGCGTCGAAGCGGGATGCCACGATGCGGACCAGCAGCACGCCGGAGGCGGTCAGCTCTATCCCGTCGAAGGCGCGAACGACGAGTCCGTCGGCCGCGAGATCGTCGAGCGAGGCGAGTTCGGGCGCGTAGGTCTCGGCGAAGTCGAAGCCGAACTCCGCGGACAGGGCGGCGAAATCGAGCCGGCGTTCGCACATGAGGCCCATGATGATCCGGCGTCGGCGCACATCCTCGTCGGTGAGAACAAGTCCGCGTTCGATGGGCAGGCGGCCCGCCGCGAGGGCGTCGTGATAGGCGCCGAGGTCGCGGGTGTTTTGCCGGTAGGTCCGGCCGGTCTGCGAAATGGACGACATGCCGAAGGCGTGGATGGAGGCGCCGGCGCGGGTGGAGTAGCCTTGGAAGTTGCGCTGCAAGGTGCCGGCGCGCAGGGCGCGGGCGAGCTCGTCGTCGGCGCGGGCGAAATGGTCCATGCCGATGTGGACGTAGCCGGCGGCGGAGAGCGTGCGCAGGGCGAGGGCGAAAAGCTGGAGCTTTTCCTCGGGGCCGGGCAGGGCGCGGTCGCGCTCGAGGATTTTTTGCGCCGGCTTGAGCCAGGGCACGTGGGCGTAGCTGAAGACGGCCAGACGGTCGGGGCGCAGGGAGACGACCTCCTCGAGGGTGCGCGCGAACGAGGCGGGCGTTTGGTAAGGCAGGCCGTAGATGAGGTCGACGCTGATGGAGGAGTAGCGGGTGTCGCGCAGGAGCTGGAAGGCCTCGCGGGTCTGGTCGAAGGGCTGGAAACGGTGGATGGCGATTTGCACGCGCGGATCGGTGTCTTGCACGCCGAGCGAGGCGCGGCGGCAGCCTAGATCGTGGTAGGCGGCGGCCTGGGCGGGCGTGAGGCGGCGCGGATCTATCTCGACGGAGACCTCGGCGTCGGCGGCCAGCCGGTGGCGGGCGTGGATCATCTCGCCCAGCCGGCGTATCTGGGCGGGCGTGAGAAAGGTGGGGCTGCCGCCGCCAAAGTGGAGTTGGGCCACGGGTTGGTCGCGGTTTAGCCAAGGGCCCGTCAGGTCGAGCTCGCGCTCCAGGTCGTCGAGGTAGGCGTCGGCCTTGCCCCGCGCGCGGGTGATCACGGTGGTGCAGCCGCAAAACCAGCAGCGGCTTTCGCAGAAGGGCAGGTGGAAATAGAGCGAGGCGGGGCGGGAGGCGTCGGCGGACTCGGCGCGGAGCGATTCGAGCAGTTTTTCGGCGGGCGTCCCGGGAGTGAAGAGCGGGGCGGTGGGGTAGGAGGTGTAACGTGGCGCGGGGCGGTCGTATTTGCGCAGAAGATCGAGATCCAGGTCGGCGTGATCCGCGGACGCGGAGGAAAAGGCGGGCGCGGGGGGCGACGACAGGGCGGCGGGCATGGGCAGGATCGTAGTCGCGCGACGGCGCCGCGGCTCCGCGTTTGTTGGCGGGGGGCGCGCGTTTTTTTGGGCGGCCAAGGAGCGCGTGGTCCGGGGAGGCCCGGCGGTCGGGTAAATGGTATTGTTGTCCGCGCCTCGATTCGCTTCGTTGGGAAGTTAATCATGCACAACGGTCTCATCATTTTGGATCCCCAGGCGTTCGAGCTGATCTACGGCGCCGAGCACCAAACGGAGATCGAGCGTCGCGTGCGTCTGCTCGCGCCTCCGATGTCGCGCGAGGAGGCGCTGGCGCGCCCCGATCTCCTGGCCGAGGTCGACGTGATTTTTTCCGGCTGGGGGGCGCCCAAATGCGACGCCGCGTTTCTCGCCGCCGCGCCGCGGTTGAAGGCGATATTTTACGGGGCAGGGTCGATTCGTTACTTCACGACCGACGCGCTTTGGGAGCGCGGCATCACGGTGGCCAGCGCCTACGCGATGAACGCGGTGCCGGTGGCGGAATACACCATGGCGGCCGTGCTCATGAGCCTGAAAAATTTTTGGAAGCAGGCCTACGGCGCCAAGCAGCTCGGTCGTTTCCCCGACCGCGCGCCCTGTGCGGGCGCCTATGGAAGCAGGGTGGGCCTGATCTCGCTGGGCATGATAGGCCGCCTGGTGCGCGAGCGGTTGCGTCCCTTCGATCTCGAGGTGCTGGCCTACGATCCCTTCGTGACGCCCGAGCAGGCCACGGTGCTGGGCATCGAGATGGTCGCGCTGGAGGATATTTTCCGTCGTTGCGACGTGGTGAGCCTGCATACGCCTTGGCTGAAGGAAACCGAGGGCATGATCCAAGGTCGCCACTTCGAGATGATGAAGCCGCATGCCACCTTCCTGAACACGGCGCGCGGCGCGGTGGTGCGCGAGGCCGAGATGATCGAGGTGCTGAAACAGCGTCCTGATTTGACCGCCTGGCTGGACGTCACCTATCCGGAGCCGGCGGCGGAGGATTCGCCGCTGTGGAAGATGCCGAACGTCATTCTCACGCCCCACATCGCCGGATCGCAGGACAAGGAGTGCCGGCGCATGGGCCGCCTGATGATCGACGAGTTCGACCGCTGGAGCCGCGGAGACAAAATGAAGTGGGCGATTCCGAAGGAAAAGGCGGCGTTGCTGGCCTGATCGTCCGCCGGCCGTAATCCACGCGCAAAAAACAGCCGTGTAACCCAATAGGTTACACGGCTGTTTTTTTTGCGGTCGCGATGGGTGGAGGCGATGGCGGGGCAGGGGGAGTCAGCGCGGCCAGATGCCGGCGCCGACAAGCGTGCGGGTGACGTCGCCGGCCCAGTCTTTGTTGGCCGCAGGGCTGGCGGGGCTGGGGTGGAGGATCTGGGTGATTCGCCACGTGTCGGCGGGCGTGGTGATCTCGGCGAGTTGCTTGGCGGCGAAACCGCCGACGCCGACCAGGTGCTCCGGCTTGAGCGTGTCGAGCACGGCGCGGAGGTGGGTCCGGCAAGGAGAGTCCACGGCGGCGCGCTCGGCGGCGGAGAGCTTGTCCTGGGTGAGGTTGGCCCCGCTCTCGCCCATCCAGACGAGCGGGCAGTAGTTGAGCACGAAATGCTCGGCGAAAAAGTTTTCCGCGGCGCCGAAACGGGCGGCGAACAAGCCCCAGAGGCGGCGTCCGCTGACCTCGCTGCGCGTGCAGGCGAAGCCGGTGATCGGGCGCTTCGGGTGCTCGGGGAAGGGGATGTCGACGGGTTCGTTGATGCGCATCCAGTCGCGCACGGCGGCGACCTCGCCGAAGGGAACGCCGACCTGGGCCATGCCGAAGGGGCCGGGGTTCATGCCGAGAAACACGACGCGTTTGCGGCCCGCGCCGTAGCGCGAGAGGTAGGCCGCGTGCGGCGCCCAGGCGTAGCGAAGGGGATTGTAGGTGTAGGCGACCGGCGGGCCGAAGCGGAGCGAATCGACGGCGTCGCGAAGCGTGGCGGCGTGGGCGAGGAGGGCGGACATGGGCAATAGCGACCTTCGTGTGGCGCGGTGGCCAAGGATAAAAATGCGACGATTTTCAGGGGCCCGGGACCGCGTCGGCGTTTTTTTAGCGCAGCGATAATGGGCGCGCGCACGGCGCCTAGGAGACGATTTAGGTCCGAAGTGACCTAGTAACTCTAGCGTCTTTAACAGGCGCGAGGAGTTAACATAAAAATTACATCTGAAATTTTAATGGGTTCTTTTGATCATCTTCTCGGTGCGTTTTCGTCCTCTAATGCAGGCAAGACTTGGTCTGTGCTGGGTAGCGCGCCTGCTCAAAGCGCGGTCACGGTCGCCTGGACGCTTGTCACCGGAGTAATGGTATGGATGCAGCGTCCCGTTCCTAAGCAGCGTTTCGATTTGCAAGGGGTGAAACAGGGCCGGTGGGGTGGCCGGACAGGCAGAAATCGTCCGGCCAAGGCCAGTGGCGCGCACCGCGTCGCCGAGAATCCCGACGCTGACCGGCGCCTGGAGCTTAAGCGGCAACTAGAACCCCATTTTTTGTTCAACTCGCTTGCTTCAATCTCCGGCGCGCTGCCGGACGACGCGTTCGTGGCGCGAAAAATGATCGATGAGCTGGCGGAGTTTTGCCGGCTTAGCCTGAAGGCCTCCACGTGCGCCGACTGGTGTGCGTTGAGCGAGGAACTGGATTTGCTGCGCGCTTATCTGGCGGTGGAGATGGCGCGATGGGGAGACGGACTGGCCGTCGAGATGGTGTGCCCGGCGGAGCTCGCGCAGGAGCGCATTCCGCCCCTGCTTTTGCTGCCTTTGGTGGAGAACGCCTTGAAATATGGGCGGGCGACCTGCGCGGAGCGCCTTATCCTGCGGATTGTGGCGCGAAGGGACGGGGCGGATCTTGTCGTCGAAGTGGTCAACTCGGGCCGCTGGGTGGATAACGCCGATTCCTTGGGCGTGCCCTCGCTGGGGGTGGGTCTTGAAAACGTGCGCGCCCGGCTGGCCGATTATTTCCCGAGACGGCACACGCTCGAGCATGGCAGCGAAGGCGGCTGGGTTAAGGTCGCGCTCCGGCTTCGCCCGGCCACGGGCCCCGCTTGCTAGCGATCCCCCGCGATGGTCGGCACGCTTATCATCGACGATGAAATCCATTGCCGACGCGATCTCCGGCGGCGGCTCTCCGCGTTTCGCGACATCGAGATCTTGGGGGAAGCGGCCACGCTGGCCGCGGCGCGGGCGATGCTGGCGCGGGAGGACTACTCCCTGGTGTTTCTCGATGTGCACCTGCGAGGCGGGCTCGGGTTCGATCTGGTGCCGCAGGTGCGCGAGGGGGCGCGGGTGGTGTTTGTCACGGCGCACGACGCGTTCGCGCTCCGCGCCTTCGAGGTAAACGCGCTCGATTACTTGCTGAAGCCGGTGACGGACGCGCGGCTGGGCGACACCCTCCGGCGTCTAGTCTCGGAGGGAAGGCCGGAGACGGATACGCCGGCGGAAGGCCCGGTCTCGCGGTTGCGAGCCGAGGACATCGTGCACCTCTCCAGCGGCCGGCGGGCGCGCTTTGCCCGCGTGACCGAGATCAGCGCGATCCTGGCCGAGGACAACTACACCGAGGTGATGCTGACCGACGGAACGCGCTCTCTGGTGCGACGGAGCCTGAGGACGTGGGAGGACGCCTTGCCGCCGGAACTGTTCATGCGCGTGCATCGCACGCAGATCGTGAACCTCGCCCAGGTGGAGCGCTATGAGCGCGACAAAGACGAGCGCACGGCGATTTTCCTGGGACGGCATTCGACCCCGCTCAAGGCGAGCCGGCATCGATGGGGTGAGTTGAAGCGTCGGCTGAAGGCGCTTTGCCCCGGGTTCTAGGCGCGAGTTTTTGGACGGACTCGCGGTTGGCCCCGCGGGCTCCGCCATTCGCCCCATGAGGGTGGACGCGCCGCGACGAAGCGTCCTCAACCGACGTCGTTTAAAACCGCTTCAACCATGTCCAAAACTCTTCGCTCCCTCGCCTGCGCTTCCCTCGGTCTCGGCCTGATCGCCGGCGTCGCCCACGCCTCGACCAATCTGCTCGTCAATGGCGGCTTCGATGCCGGCACCAACGGCGGTTTCCAGGCGAACAACGGCACCACCGTCAACGCGACCTACCTGCCCGGCTGGACGGTGCAGAGCACCGCGACCACCAGCGTGGCCCTCTATTCCACGGGCGATGCAGCCAACCCGCTCATCTTCGGCTTTCACGTGGGCGACACCACCGCGGGCGTGGCCTCCATCTATCAGGATTTCTCCACCGTCTCCGGACAGGTGTATGAGGTTTCCTTTTTCGCCCAAAACGGCGGCGGATGGCTCGGCGGCATGACGGGCGTGACGACCAGCGTCTTCGACGTCGTCTCCGGCACGACCAGCGGATCCGCGCTGGGCTCCGACACCCAGAGCTTCAACGGTCCCCCCAACGCGAGCGCCACGGGCGGCTTCACCTTCGTCGCCGCGGGCGGCACCTCGCGCATCGTGATCCGTGATATCTCGGTCCAGACCTTCAGCGCCGACGCGCTGGTGGATTCGGTGTCGGTGAGCGCGATTCCCGAGCCGTCCTCTTTTGCGGCGCTTGCGGGAGTGGTCATGCTTGGCTTCGCCGGCATGCGTCGCCGCCGCGCTTCCTGAGAGCGTCCGATAACCGCGATTCTCCCGCGCCGCCCGGTGACAGGGGCGGCGTTTTTGCGTTTCGCTCTGTCCGGATTCCGCGGGTGCGAAGAGCTCGCCATGGCCCAGGCGAGGGCTCTGGCGCCCCCTCAGGGATGTGCGGCGGGGCCTCGGGCGGCGAGGAGGGCGAGCTTCGCGAAAAAATCCTCGAACATGAGCCGGTTGTCCAAGCGGGTGTAGACGCGGATCTCGCGGCCTTCGGGGTTTGGGGCGTAGGCTCCGGCTTCGGTGATGGCGGGCGCGCGCCGCGTCACGTAGGCGCTTGAGGCGGGGTCGATTTCCCACGACGTTTGCAGCGCGGTGAGGAGAACAAGCGGGTTGTCGCCGAGGACGTAGGTTTCGCCGAGCGCGCCTTTCGCGCGGCGGCGGAGGTCGTCGAGCCGATCCATGAGGTAGGCGCCGGTCGGCCCCTGTGGTTTCACCCGCAGCAGGAGCTCGGCGTAGGAGACGATGGCCTGGCGGTAGGCGTCGCGCGGCACCTGCCAGACGGGGATGTCGGAGTGGTTGAAAACGACGCGGGCGGCGAGCGGATCGATGCCGAGGTTGTATTCGATGCGCAGGGCGCCGGGCGGAGGCGGGGCGACGCCCTCGTGTTCGGGGCCGCCGATCCAGATCAGGCGCAGGCGGCGGCCGATGCGGGGCTCGAGCAGGTAGGCGCTCGCGAGGTTGGTGAGACCGGCGCCGCAGGCCACGTAGAGAGGGGCCTTGGTGTCTTCGCGCAGGGCTTCG
>JAIXVY010000274.1 GCA_027482505.1 Opitutaceae bacterium
AAATCTTCCTCTGGGGCCCTGTCACGGACGAGTCGGCCAAGGATCTGACCGAAAAATTGCTCTATCTCGAGGCCGAGGCCCCGGGCAAAGAGATCCATTTCTACATCAACACCCCGGGCGGCTCCATCACCGCCGGCATGGCCGTTTACGACACCATGCAGCTCATCAGTTCGCCGATCAACGTGATCGTGACGGGCATGGCCGCATCCATGGGCTCCATCCTGCTCAGCGGCGCCCCGAAGGGTCGCCGGTTCTTGTTTCCCCACTCCAGGGTGATGATCCATCAACCGCTGATCAGCGGACGGTTCATCGGCCCCGCCACGGATATAAACATCCAAGCCCAGGAAATGGAAAAAATCCGCCTGGAGCTGAACGGCATCCTCGCCCGCGCCTCGGGCCAGCCGCTGGAGCGCATCAACAAGGACACGGACCGCGATTTTTATCTGAACGCCCAGGAGACCATCGCCTACGGTCTGGCGGACAAGATCGTCGAGAAACTCTGAGATCCGTCGCGTCGAAAACAACACAGGCCGGTCCCGCAAAGGGCCGGCCTGTGTTGTTTTCGAAACTAAGCTAAAGGGCGGCCGGAGGCCGCGAGGGACTACCGCGGCAGTCTTCGCCCTGACTCAGCGCTCGAAACGGTAAGCCGCGTTTTCGACCTGAAAACCTCCCGAGGACGAGGCCCAGGCGTTGATCGGACGGCTTGAAAAATGGCCGCTCGAGGGAACGGAAGAGGCTGGCACGGCGCCTCGCCATGAAGCCGCGGTCTCGACCACCGGAGAAGTCGACGGCTCGACGGCGGCGTAACCGCCGTTTTCGTCGGCTTGCAGAATCCACCGCGACGCGGAATCGGCGTTGGCCGAATCCGGAGTGAGCCCGAGCGCGGCGAACGTGATTTGCCGCGGCACCGCGGTTCCGCCGAACGAAGAGGATCCAAGGCCGTCGGCGGACTGGGCAAGCAGGGTCGTGGCCGGAGCCGGGGACACCGCCGTGCGCGCTACCGGAGCGGCTTGATGCACGCCGGACAAGGAAGGCTGGCTCATGCGGGCAACCACCAAGGCCACGCAGGCGGCCAATCCGCCGGTGACGCCCCACGTGGTCCAGGCCCAGCCATCGCGAAAGGTCCTTGGATTATCCATCCGTGTTTCAGCGGCGCGCAAAGAACGATGCAGCGAACGGGAGGAAGGCGCCTGGGACTCTATCTTGGCGAAAAGCGCGGCGCAGGCGCTTTGCATGGCTTCATAATCGCGCAAGGCCTTGCGCCGGGCCGGATCGGCCCGAAGCGCGGCCTCCAGTTCGTCGGCCTCGGCCGCGGAGAGACGATGGTCGAGGTGGAGATTGAGCAGTTCCTTGAATCGGGCGTCTTTCATTACTGGTCGTCTCCTCCAATGATTTCCCTGAGGCTGTCCCGAGCGCGGGCGATGCGGCTTTTCACCGTGCCGACCGAGATCCCGAGAATCTGTGAAATCTCCTCGTAGGACAGATTTTTTACATTTCGCAAAATCAGGATTTCACGATGTCTGGCGCTGAGCTTTTCCATGCCGACGGCGATGCGATCCACCAGTTCGTGCGTGGAAGTCTCGTCGTCGGGCTTTACCGACTCGCCGGCAAATACCTCGGACAGCGGGGTGTCGTTGTCTTCGCCCACCGGCTGGTCGAACGAGACCGTGCGGTCGCGTTTGCGGCGCCACCAATACCAGTAGCGATTGCGCGCCAGATTGGTGGCGATCTGGTAGAGCCAGGTGGAAAACGCGGAGTCCCCGCGAAAATTCGCCAGACCGCGATGCGCCCGAATAAAGGCGTCCTGCGTGACCTCCTCGGCGTCCTGCGGATTGCGCAGCAACTGGTGGACCATCGCGTAGATGCGATCCCAGTGCCGGTTTACCATTTCATCGAATGCGCTGGGGTCGCCATTGCGAAAGCGATCCACCAGCAGGCGATCCAACGCGACTTCTTGAGCTTTTGCAGACATGGTTTCCTGCGCGTTTCGACGCGCCTCGTCGGCAAAAGTTCCCTGCGTAGTTTCCGTAGCCTGTGCGTGCGGCGTGCTTTCCGACGCCGCAGCCTCCTTCGCGGGGTCCGGGTCTGGCCCGCGGGTGTGGACGGATGCGCTCATGCGACGGACCGTGAGCAAGCCGGGCCGCCCGGGGCGGTGTCAACGAGCTTGTCATCCGCGCCCAAATATCCGGAAGCGCCGAGAGCTTGCTCCGCGCGGAGGGGTTGGGCCGCGCCGGTCCCTTTGCCCACGCGCGTGGTTTCGATATCCGGAGCGCTTCGCGCGATCCGCGATTTTCGCCTTCGCCGGCCGTGCTCCCGCCAAAGCTAGAGCGGAGAAATTTGTTCGACGAATAAGCCGCTCCGCACGGCGCGTCCGGAAACTTTTCCTTGCCCAGAAAACAAAACCTTTCCTAGTAGCCCCTCCCTTGCGCCCTTGCAGGCGCCAGGCCTTGTTTTTTGAGATGTTGTCCTTGTTTCGGTTTAGCCCGCGCCCAAATGCGTGAAAGCGAGCCGGTCCAAGCGAAAGCATCGAAGAAGCAAGCGCGCATAGCGCAGTGGCTCGGGGTCGATAGCTCAATGGTAGAGCAGCATCCTTTTAAGTTGTTGGTTCTGGGTTCGAATCCCAGTCGACCCACCACGCCGAGCTCCAGTTTTACATCCGATGCCTGCGACGGTGGCGCACGGGCCTCGCCGAGGTTTGTATTGAAAAAACGCCCCATCGCCGGGATTAATTAAAGAAATTTATGAAGCGCCTTGTGATCATCGAGGACCAGACCGCGATTCGCGAGATGCTGGTGGAAATTCTCCGGCAGGAAAAAAGCTACGATCTTGTCGGCGAAAGCGGCGACGGTCAGGGCGCGTTGGCGCTTTGCCTGGACGTGAAGCCCGACCTCATCGTGCTGGACGCGAAGCTGCCCGGACTAAACGGCGTCGATCTGCTCCGCCGCCTCGTCAAACACCTTCCCAACCTTAGGGTTTTGGTCTTTTCCGGTCACGAAAACCCCGTCCTCGTCCGCGAAATGCTCGAGGTGGGCGCGCACGGCTTCGTCGAAAAGACCGCCGGTTTGAGCGAGTTCAAAAAGGGCCTGCAAACCGTGTCGCAAGGCGGCACCTACTTCGGCCCCGCCGTGGCGGCGCTGCTGCGCGACGTGGTAGCCAACCCCGCCGCGAGCAACAGCTCGGATTTCCTCACTGATCGTGAACGTGAAATTCTCCAGCTGGTCGCGGAGAGCCACAGCACCAAGGAGATCGCGGCCAAGCTCAACATCAGCGTGAAGACGGTGGACAACCACCGCACCAATCTGATGCGCAAGCTCAACCTGCACGATGTCGCCAGCCTGACCCGTTACGCGCTGGAGATCGGCCTGATCGAGCCGCGCAAAGTGGTCTAAACGCGGCTTTATCCGCCAACAATTCGCATCTGGAGCATGCAAACCCCCGGCCGAAAAGCCGGGGGTTTTTCGCGCTCATTCCAGATCCGGAGCATCCAGCCGCGCGCGCGCCGGACCGGCGCGACGCGCCAGGATTTCGTCCACGCGGGGATCGTCGGCCAGCGTCGCGGTCATGGCGGTGGACAACGGGCAACCGCGCTCGGCCGCGGCGGCCTCCGCATGCGCGCAAATCTCCGCCACGTCTCCGCCCGGTCCGGCGTGACGCCCGGGCGAGAGAAATTGCAAGGCCACCACCACTTCGCCCGCGTCAAACGGAGGCGAAGCCAAAAGCTTGGCCAAAAGCGGTTCATTGAAGGCGTATTCGTCGCCTTCTCGCCTCTCCATGGAGGCCACCGCGACCGCCTCCGCCTCGCCGTGCAGGGCGCAGGCAAGATAGGCGCCCAGGCGATCGCGCACCGCGGTCACCGCCCGCTGGGGCGTTCCGTGATCGCAGAGCACGACCTTGGGACGCTTCCAGCCGCGCTCGGCGGCGGTCGCCCTGACCCGATCCGCCAGCGCGGCGGCCAGCTCCACCGGCTCCTCACCGGGCAAGATCAAAGCCTCGGCCAAAACAGCCTGGGCGCGCGGATGGCGCGCGCGCAGACTCGCCAGGCGCTCGGGCACATACTCCGTGAGCGCACCGCTGGGACCGAAAAACAGCGGCAACAGCAGCGCCCTGCCCTCCGGATGCTCCGCGAACCAGGCGTCCAGCGCCGGCTCAAGCAATTGGGCCGGCTCCTGGTCGAGTTCGGCCGCCGGCACCCGGGTGGAGTGCAGCAAAGACACCGCGCGGACAGGATGCCCGAGCCGCGCGGCCAGCCTGCCGGCCAGCCGCCGCAGAGAGCGCGTCGAGTCGGCCCGAAAAGAGCCGTTGTCAAAGAGGAAGCAGACGAAATCAGAGCCCATGGTGGTGACGGTAAAAGCGACCGATAATCTGCTTGTGGACGCAAGGAGCATGGGGCTTAACGTCAAACACTCCTCCACCCATGCACGTGTTCTCTCGCAAAGTCCTCTTCGTCCTCCTCGCCGGCGCCACGCTTTTCGCCACGGGCTGCCGCAAAAAGCCGAAGCGTCCTGATCCGTCCTCCACCGTGATCGGCCAGCAGGGCGTCCTCAATCCGAACGAGGCCGGCGCCTTCGGCGATGGTTCCGTCACCGATCCCAATTCCGCCCTCTCCGGCCGCGGCGATCCGCTCGATCCCGCCAACCAGGAGCGCGGCGTGCTGGAGTCCGTCTATTTCGCCTTCGACCAGTCCGCCATCGGCTCCACCGAGCGTCCCAAGCTCGACGCCGCCAAGGCCTACCTCGACGCCAACCCCGGCAAGCGCCTCCTCATCGAGGGTCGCGCCGACTGGCGCGGCACCGCCGAATACAACCTCGGCCTCGGTGATCGCCGCGCCCAGGCCGCCAAGCAGTATCTAGTGACCATCGGCGTTCCCGAGACCAGCATCGAGGTCCTCTCCAAGGGCGATCTCGAGGCGGTGGAAAACGCCTCCGAGGACATCATGTCCAAGGATCGTCGCGCCGAGCTCGTGCCCCTGAAGCAGTAAGTTCGACCGGGCGCGAATCCCGCGCTACGTATTCAAAAAAACCCGACACCTTGCGGCGTCGGGTTTTTTTGTGTCCGCTCCCGACGCCATGGAGACGCCGGGACGGACGCGGGACGAAAGACGACAGTTGGCGGCTATCGACCGGCGGAGGCCACGCCCTCGAGGATGCGTTCGGAGGCGGCGATGCCGTTGCGCATGACGCCGAGGTGGAAGCTCTCGTCGGGCGCGTGCAGGTTGTCCTGGGGCAGGAAAAGCCCCATCATGACCGAACCGAGCCCGAGCACTCGCTTGATGTCGGCGATGATAGGCACGCTGCCGCCCTCGCGCAGATAAAGCGGGGCCTTGCCAAAAACCTCCGAGATGGCGCGGTCCGCCGAACGGAAGGCGCTGGCAAGCACGGGAGACTGGTCCTTGGGCGTGTTCGCGCGGTCCGGCGGGACCACGACGTAGGGCAAGCCCTGGTGCTGGTCGATGATGCGGT
The DNA here is from genome assembly GCA_027482505.1 of Opitutaceae bacterium. Classification (GTDB taxonomy): domain Bacteria; phylum Verrucomicrobiota; class Verrucomicrobiia; order Opitutales; family Opitutaceae; genus IMCC26134_A. The sequence goes on from JAIXVY010000274.1 coordinate 5,460, forward strand.
AGGTGACGTCCTTCGGCATGCGTTCCGCCACCGTGCGGTAGAGCAGCGCGCGGATTTTTTCGGGATTCTGGTTGGCGACAAGCCGGCAGCTTATCTTGGCGAAGGCCTTGCTCGGAATCACGGTCTTGGTCCCCTCTCCTTGGTAGCCTCCGCCTATGCCGTTGAATTCGAGCGTGGGCAGGAAACGCGTCGCCTCGAAGGGCGTGTAGCCCTTGTGGGCGTGAAAGGCGGGGATGCCGAGAAACTCCCGGTATTGCTCCTCGCTCTGGCCCAGGCGGGCGAGTTGCTCGCGCTCCCAGGTTTCGACCGGCAAAACATCGTCGTAGAAGCCGGGCACGTTCACACGTCCGTCCGCGTCGTGCAGCGAGGCGCAGAGCTCGGAGAGCGCGCGGATGGGGTTGCGCAGCACGCCGCCATGCAGACCGGAGTGCAGGTCGGTGCGAGCGCCGGTGACCTCGACGTCGAAGAGCACCAGGCCGCGCAATCCGCAGGTGATGACGATCTGGTCCTCGCGCGGGCTGCCGGTATCGGACAAGAGCACGAAATCCGCCTTGCGCAGGCGCGGCGCGTAGGCGTCGAGAAAGGCCGGGAAACTGGGGCTGCCCATTTCCTCCTCGCCCTCGATCATGAAGGTGATGCGCAGCGGCAGATCGGGCCGGCGCGCCAGCAGGCGGGCGACGGCGGCCACGTGGGTAAGAAGCGGTCCCTTGTTATCGGCCGCGCCGCGTCCGTAGATGCGTTCCCCGCGCACGACCGGCTCGAAGGCGGGGCTCGTCCACAGGTTGAGGGGATCGGCCGGCTGCACATCGTAGTGACCGTAGATGATGACGTGGGGCCAGCTGTCGGGGCCGGCCCGCTCGGCCAGAATGACCGGGTGCAACGGCGTGGGCACGATCTCCACCTTGAAGCCGAGTCCGCCGAGCAACCCGGCGATGAAATCGCGCGCGCCGGCCATGCCGGTCTTGAACGCCGGATCGGCGGACACGCTGGGGTGACGGATGAATTCCTTGAGCGCTTCGACGGGATCGAACATGCGCCCAAGGAAAAGCGCCTTTGCCCGGACCGAAAGGCAAAAGCTCCCGTTTGACGAAGACGTTTACCGGCCCAGGAACCGGTCCAGCTCCTGCTGCTCGGTGGCGGCGGGCTTGGGCGGAGGCGTGGCGGGCTTGGGAGCGACCCGCGCCGGGGTGGCGGCGGGGGTCGCGGTAGTGACCGCAGCCGGCGCGACGGCGGTCGCGGCCGGCGGGGCGATGCCCATGGCGGCCTTGGACTGCTCATAGAGAGGCACCAGAGGGGGCGCTATGCGCTCCAGGTTGGCAATGCGATCGGCGGTGGGCGGATGGGTGGAAAGCAGCTTGGGCGGGCGTCCTCCGGTTTCCTTGGCCGCCATTTTTCGCCAGAAAGAAACGGCGGCGCGCGGATCGTAGCCGGCCCGGGCGGCGAAGCGAAGTCCCACCACATCCGCCTCCGTCTCATGGTCGCGGGAATAGGCGAGCGAGCCGAGCGTGCTGCCCAGGCCGTAGGCCAGCATCCAATATTCTCGATTCTCGTCGTTGCGCGTGCCCACGCCGAGCGCCACGCCGCCCAGCCCGATCAAGAGCGCCTGCGACTGGCGCTCCGCGCCGTGACGGCTCGTCACGTGGGCGATTTCGTGGCCCATCACGACGGCGATCTCATCGTCGCTCTCGGCCAATTTGATGAGGCCGGTGTAGAAGCCGACTTTGCCGCCCGGAAGGGCAAAGGCGTTGAGCTGGTCGGACTCGAAAACCACGAACTCCCATTGCGCATTTGGCAAATCTCGCCCGACCGCGCCGGCGATGCGTTTGCCGATGCGCTGGATGCGGGCGTTGATCGCCGGGTCGGTGGAGATCTTCTCCTGTTTTTTGATTTCAGCGAAAGCCTGCACGCCCATCGAGGCTTCCTCGGCGGGAGACATGAGGATGACTTGTTTGCGTCCGGTTTCCTGAACCGTGGCGCATGCGGTGAATCCAAAAAGAACGACGACGGCACCGAAAAGAGAGAGGAGGCGGCGTTTCATGCGGTCGACATCGTGCACTCCGCGCCGCGGCCGGCAATCCCGCATCAAACCGGCGCTTTTTCCCGCTCCGCGGCCTCGACCTCGCGACCTATCTCGGCCGCTCGCTTGAGGCCGCGCGCGCTGCCGTGCCCCGTGAACCTGACGCAGAGCCGGTCCATGAAGACGTAGACGAGCGGAATGACGAAGAGCGTGATCACGGTGGACAGCCCGAGTCCGCCCACGATCACCAGCCCGAGCGGATTGCGCGCCTCCGCGCCCGCCCCGGTCGCGACGGCGAGCGGAAAAGCGCCGAGAATGGTCGAGATCGAGGTCATGAGAATGGGCCGGAAACGCAGCGTCGCGGCCTCGAACGCGGCCCGGGCGGCCTCCCGCCCCTCGAGTTGAAGCTCGTTGGCGAACTCCACGATCAAGATGCCGTTCTTGGCCACCAGGCCGATGAGCATGATGAGGCCGAACCGCGAAAACAGGTTGTCGGTCATGGGCCGGCCCCAGAAGCGGCTCAGGTAAAGCACCAGCAGCCCACCCGCTATGGCCACGGCGACTCCGCTGAAAATCGTCACGGGGTGAACCCAAGACTCGAACTGCGCGGCGAGCACCAGGAACGTGAACAACAGCGCCAGCGCGAACAGCACCCAGGCGTCGCCCGCGCTCTCCACGAATTCGCGCGTCTCGCCCTCCCAGGCGGTGCGAATGGTCGCCGGAAGGAGGTCTCGCGCCACGCGCTCGAACTCCGCCACGCCATCGCCCTGGGTGCGGCCGGCGACGAGCTGGCCGCTGATCGTTATCGAGCGCTGCCGATCCAGATGCGGAAACGCCTCGGGCACGACGGACTCCCGGGCGTCGACCAGATTGCTTAGCTGGACCAGTTTCCCGCCCTCGCCGCGCACATAGATCGAGGCCAGGTCCGAAGGCTGGGCGCGGCGCTCGCCCGCCATCTGCACGATCACGTCGTATTCCTCGGCGCCGCGCCGAAAGCGCGTGACCTGTCTTCCGCCAAACAACGATTCCAGGGTGGTGGCTATGCTCGCCACCGGCACGCCGAGATCGGCGGCGCGCGCCCGATCGATGACCACGTCGAGCTGCGGCTTGTTGGGCTGGGGCTCGATCCGAATCTGGCCGAGCACGGGGCTGTCCCGCAGGGCGTCGGCGAATTTGTCCGCGGTGGCGCGCAGTTCGCCGTAGTCGGAGCCCTGGAGCACGAGTTGCACTCCCCCGGACGTGCTGCGCCGGCCGCCAAGCGGGCGCACCGGCGACACGATCATCAGGCCGCCGGTGTTGTCGCGCAACTTGGCGCGCAGCTCGCGGATGACCTCCTGCGTGGAACGCTCGCGCTCCTCCCAGGGCTTTAACGTGACGAACGCGGCGCCGCGGCTGCCGCCTCCGCCGAAGCCTCCGCCGGTGCTGCGAAACCAGCGCTCCACCTCGGGCGTTTCCGCCAGCACTTTCTCCACCTCGCCGGCGTAGGCCGAAGCGTAGACCGGACTGGAGCCGAGCGGGAAATTCATGATGACGCGGAACAGGCCGCGATCCTCCTCGGGGGTGAGTTCGCGCTGCAGTTGGGTGAAGCTCGCGAGACCGGCGAACGTGAAAAGAATCGTCGCGCCCAACACCAGCCCCGGGCGGCGAAACGCGCGGGAAAGACCGGCGGAAAAACGGGCGTTGAACCAAAGGAAGAAAGGCTCGGTGCGACGATGCAGCCAGCCATGATCCGGCTCGCCGTCCGGCCGGCGCGCGAAACGCAGCATGCGCGAGCATAGCATCGGGGTGAGCGTGAGCGCGACCACGCCCGAAACGGTCACCGCCAGCGCCAGGGTGATGCCGAATTCGAAAAACAAGCGGCCGGTGTTTCCCTTTTGGAAGGCCACCGGAACGAACACCGCGATCAGCACCAGCGTGGTCGCGATCACCGCGAACGCCATTTGCCGCGCGCCAAACACGGCGGCGCGCACGGGCTCCTCGCCCTGCTCGATGCGGCGATAGATGTTTTCCAGCATCACGATCGCGTCGTCCACCACCAGCCCTACGGCCAGCACCAGCGCCAGCAGGGTCAGCAGGTTGATGCTGAAGCCCAGCCACGACATCGCGGCGAACGCCCCGATCAGCGAAACGGGGATGGCGAGCAAAGGAACGACGGTCGCGCGCCAGTCCCGCAAAAAGGCGAAGATCGTGATGATCACCAGCACGCAGGCCTCGATCAAGGTGCGGTAGACCTCGCCGACCGAGCGCTCGACGAACACGCTCGTGTCGTAGGCCACCTCCACGTTCACGTCCTCGGGCAGGTTCCGCTTGATCTCGGGGATCATGCCCTTCACCGCGGCGGCGACGTCGAGCAGATTGGCCTGCGACTGGCGCAGCACGCGGACGGCGACGTTGTTGCGACCGTTGAAGCGGTTGTCGCTGCGGTATTCGGTCGCCCCCAGCTCCACGCGCCCTATGTCGCGAAACTTCACCTGATAGCCGGCGCGGGTGGCGACCACGAGGTTCTCAAAATCCGACGCGTTGCTCAGGCGGCCTTCCAGGCGCACGGGGAATTCCCGGGCGCTGGACTCGATGCGGCCGCTGGGCACGTCGACGTTTTGCGCGCGCAGGGCGGCCTCGACGTCGGCCACCGCGAGCCCCTGCGCGGCGAGTCGGTCGGCGTCCACCCAGAGGCGCATGGCGTAGCGCTGCCCCCTCAACTCCACCTGCGATACGCCGGGAATGGTTTGCAACCGCTGCACGGCGATGCGGTCGGCCAGTTCGGTGAGCTCGAGGCGGGTGAAGCGCGGCGAGTTCAGCGATAGCACGATCACGGGGTCGTCGTCGGCGTCGGCCTTGGAAACCTCGGGGGCGTCGACCTCGTCCGGCAGGCGGTCCAGGGCGCGCCCCACCCGGTCGCGCACGTCGTTGGCCGCCGCGTCGACGTCGCGGTCGAGGGAAAACTCGAGCGTGATGGTGGAGCGCTCCTCGGCGGAGTCGGAGCGCATCAGCCGCACGCCGTCGATCGCGCTGAGCTGCTCCTCCAGAGGATCGGTGATCTGGGTCTCCACCACCTCGGCGGCGGCGCCGGGGTAGCGGGTGCTCACCGACACCACGGGCGCGTCGATGTTGGGATACTCGCGCACCGGCAGCGAACGGAAGGACAGCAGCCCCACCGTCACGATGAGCAGCGAAAGGACGACGCAGATGACCGGCCGCCTGATGGAGAGATCGGAAAGGATCATGGCGCGTCGCTCCCGAGCGGCTTCATTGCGACGCGAACCGGCTCCGGAGCGAGCGGAGCGCCGGGGAACAGCGCGAGGGCCCCCACCCCGGCGGCCACGATGCGCTCGCCCGCGACGAGCGTGTCCGGCGGGACCGGGCGCAGCTCCACGCGGGGGCCGACCCGCAGGCCGGTCTCCACTTTGACGAAGCGCGCCACCGGCCGGCCGGCGTTTTCGCCCACCGCCACGATTTGCACGCCGCGGGCCCCGGCGAGCAAGGCCGCCTCCGGCGCCACCAGCACGCCCTCGCGCGTGGAAAGCAGGATGCGCACGGAGGCGAACATTCCGGGCCGCAGGGCGGCGGCGGGCGAGCGCAACACGGCCTTGGCCTCGCTCGCGCGAATGGAGGGCTCGATGCTCGCGTTCACGAAAAACACCTCCCCCTCGGCCTCGACCGGACGCGTGTCCGAGCCCACCCGAATTCTCGCCGTGACCAAGGTCCCCGGACGCACCTGGGGCATGCTGCGCTCGGGCACAAGAAAGGACACCTTAAGAGCCGACAGATCCTCCAGCGTGGTAAGCACCGTCGCGGGCGTCGCGTAGTCGCCGACGGAGAGCCGTCGCGCGCCCAACACCCCGGAGGACGGCGCCACGATGCGGGTGCGCTCCAGCCGCACTTTCAGCAGATCCAGCGCGGCCCGGGCGGCGCGCTCCTCGCTGCGCACCCGGTCCACCTCCGCCTGCGCGAGCGTGCGATCCTCCGCGAGCGCGTCCGCGCGCTCCCGATTGATGCGCGCGAGATCGGCGCGCGCCTCGGCCTCGGCGACCTGCGCGCGCAGTTCGGCGTCGTCAAGTCTGGCAAGAAGGGCGCCCTTCTCCACCGCCTGCCCCTCGGCGAACGCGATCTCGCGCACGATGCCGGCCAGTTCCGGCTGGATGGACACGGACTCGTTCGCCTCGATCGTGCCGGCGACCTCAAGCGTCTCGCGCAAATCCTCCCGCGCCAGTTCGATCACCTCCACGCGCTGGGGGGGACGCTCGGCGGCCGCGGGAGTTTTTCCGGGCGAAGGACGGCAGGACGCGCCCAGAAGAGAAATGGCGGCGAGCCCGATGACAAAAACCTGCTTCATTCCGCCAGAGGGTGGCCGAGCGACGGCCTTCGCAAGTCTCGGCAAAAGAAAAACGCCGTCCCAAAGGAACGGCGTTCGGTGAAAAAAGCGTAAGCAGACAACCTCAGCCGACGTGGGCCGAGTAGGCCGCGGAGTCGAGCAACTCGGCGGGGACCGGACCGGCGAGCTTCACCTTGAGCATCCAAGCCTCGCCGTAGGGATCGCGGTTGAGCGTCTCGGGGGCGGAATCGAGGGCGGAATTCACCTCGAGCACGGTGCAGGCGGCGGGCGCGTAGAGATCCGAAGCGGCCTTGACGGACTCGACGACGCCGAAAGTGGCACCTGCGGCGAGCACGGCGCCCGGCTTGGGCAACTGGACAAACGTGATGTCGCCCAGGCTGGACTGGGCGTAGTCCGTGATGCCCACGAGGGCGGTGCCGTCCGCGGCGGGACGGAGCCACTCGTGCGATTTGGCGTAGCGAAGATCGGCGGGGATGTTGCTCATGATGCTTTTGAAATGGGAGCGGACGACGTGGCGTCGGAAAAGGTTTTTCTCTCGTGTTCAGCCCTGGCGCAGCGGAACAAACGGCGCCTTCACCAGGTTGAGCGAGAGCGCGGTCCCGCGGATGTCGACGGAGAGCGGTCCCGAGGCGGCGGGCGTCTCGATCAGCGCCGAGCCGATGGATTCGTTGAGCAGGGGCGAGAGCGTGCCGGAAAGCACGCGGCCGACGGGCTTGCCGTCCGGACCGAGCACGGGCGTATCCGCGCGCACGATACGGCGGTCGCCGGTGCGGAAAAACACGACCTTACGGGCGCCGCCCGAGGCCTTTTCGCGGGCAAGCGCGTCGTGGCCGTGGCAAGGCCGCGCCTTGCCGAGCTTCACCGTCCAGCCGAGGCCGGCCGTCAGCGGGGAGATGTCGGCCGCGAGCTCGTGGCCGTAGAGAGGATAGCCGGCCTCGAGGCGCAGGCTGTCGCGCGCGCCCAGACCGGCTAGTTCGAGACCATGGGGCCGGCCGGCGGCGAGCAAGGCCTCGGCCAGGGCCGGGGCCTCGGCGGCGGCGTGGTAGAGTTCGAAGCCGTCCTCGCCGGTGTAGCCGGTCCGGCTGATGATGCAGTGCGTCCCCGCCACCGTGCCCTCGCAGAAGTGGTAGTAGCCGACCGCGCCGAGCTTGGCGCCGGTGAGCGATTGAACGATCTGGGCGGCGCGGGGTCCCTGCACGGCGAGCAGGGCGTAGTCGGCGCTGCGATCCGTGACGGTCACGTCGAAGGCGGCGGCGCGGGCGTTAATCCAGGCGAGATCCTTGGCGATGTTGCCCGCGTTTATGCAGAGAAAGTAATCGCCCGGGGCGCGCATGTAGACGAGCAGGTCGTCCACCGTGCCGCCGTCCTCCGCGCACATCGGCGAATAGAGCACGCGGCCGGGGTGCAGGCGAGCGACCTCGTTGGTCACCAGATGCTCGAGAAACTCCAGCGCCTGCGGGCCGCGGATATCGACCTCGCCCATGTGGCTGACGTCGAAAAGACCGGCCGCGCGACGCACCGCCTTGTGCTCCTCCAAGATCGACCGATATTGCACGGGCATCTCCCAGCCGGCGAAATCGACCAGGCGGGCGCCGTGGGCGGCGTGAAAATCGCGAAGCGGAGTGCGTTTGAGTTCGCTCATGAAAAGGACTGATAGAGGCGCGCGCCGAGCGAAGCCGGGCAACAAAAAAGACGTCCCGCGAAAGGGACGTCTTTTGAAATTCGGAACGGAGACCCAGGCCTGAACTCAGGGGCGGTGGAAGGCCTCGACGATTTTTTCGACCAAATACTTGTGGTCGGCCTTGGTGAGTTCGCCGCTGGCGAGGAGCGCGTCGGCGCGGATGATCTGGGCGGACATCTCGGCGAAACGATCCTGCTGGGTGACCTCGCCGAGGGCGGGCTTGAGCTCGAGGACAAGGGCCTCGGGCACCAGGTCGGTGGCGCGGCCAAGATCATAATCCAGGCCCCAGCGCAGATAGCGCTGATCGTAATTGGTGGAGGACGGGAGCAGAATCGCGGAGGCGGATTCGAAGCCGTTCTTTTCCAGATCGACGCGGAACACCTCGTCGCGCGAAAGCTTCACCTTGAAGGGAGTCTGGCCCACCACGGTGCCATTGATCTTGGCCACCGCGCCGGCGGGAGTGGAACGCACCACGACAGTCTGCTTTTTGCCTTTGGTGAGCACGGCGCAACCGGTTGTTCCGGTCGAAACCAATCCTGCCAGCAGCACCAAGGGGAGAAGGGGGAGTTTCATGGGCTCGTTTTAGGGGAGAGAGTGCGAAATGTGCTGGGCGACAACCGTGACCGTCAAGGGCAATGAAATAGCGGGATTTTGAGCGCTTCGCCGCGTTTTTGTTTGGTTCCGCGCTCCCGCCCGGGCACATCGCACCAGTCAACGCATGCCACCGCTCCTCGCCTACTGGGTTCACGACCTGAGTCCTTTTTTAATCCAATTTACCAACGGTTTCGGCATCCGATACTATGGCCTGGCCTATTTGGCGGGCTTCGCGGTCGCGTGGTGGCTGCTGTTGCGTTACTCCCGAGTCGGTCGCACTCCGCTTAATCCGGAGCAGGTGGGGGATCTCATGACGGCGCTCGTGATGGGCGTCTTGATCGGAGGCAGGATCGGGTATTTCGCGCTCTATCAGCCAGACGTCTTCTGGCAGGAGCCCTTGGCGCTGCTTCGCGTCTGGGACGGCGGCATGGCCAGCCACGGCGGGTTCGCGGGCGTGTTCGTCGCGCTCTGGTGGTGCGGACGCCGGTTCGGGGTTTCCTGGCGGCATCTCGGCGATCTGGTCGTGAGCGTGGCGCCGGCGGGAATCTTTTTCGGCCGCGTGGCGAATTTCATCAACGGAGAGCTTTGGGGCAAGGTGTCGTCGGTGCCGTGGGCGGTCGTGTTTCCCGCCAGCGAGGCGCCGGGGACGCCGCTGGAGCACATCGCTCCGCGTCACCCCTCGCAGCTCTACGCCGCCGCGCTGGAAGGCCTGCTGCTCCTCGCGCTCATGCAATGGCTGGTGCACAGGACCGACTGGCTCCGCCGGGCGTCGGGCCGCGCGGCCGGAATCTTCCTGATCGCCTACGCCTTTGTGCGGGCAGTCGACGAGGTTTTCCGCGAGCCCGACGCCGGAGTCTCGCTTATCTTCGGGCTCAGCCGCGGCACGTTCTACTCGCTTTTCCTGATGCTCGCGGGAGCGGTTCTGATCGCGATCTCGCGCTCCGTCTCCGCCGCACGCTCCCCGGTCAAACCGGAGCCGCGATCCTGAAGCCGGCGGTCGCGAGCGCGGCGCGGGCGGCGCGTAGCAAACGCAGGGCATCGGGGTTGTCTCCGTGAACGCAAAGCGTGTCCACGCGCCCCGCGGCCGCCAGGCGCAGCGCCTGGGCGATCGCCTGCGCATCATCGGTCAAAATCGCCCCCGGCTCGGAGCGCGGCACAAGCGCCCCGTCGGACAAATACGCGCGATCAATGAACCCCTCCGCGATGAAGCGCAGCCCCGCTTGCGCGGCGGCCTGGCGCAAGGCCCCGTCCGGCGGCCCGACCAAGGCGGCTCCGGCGCACTCGCCGGCCGCGACCTCCGCCAGAATCGAGGCGAGACCGGCATCGCGGTTGGCCTGGTGATAGAGCGCGCCGTGCGGCTTCACGTGCGCGACCCGCAACCCCTCGGCGAAGGCACCGGCGGCGAGGCGGCGCAACTGCTCGCGCAGAAGGAGCCGCGCCGCGTCGGGAGCAAGCGCGCATTCGCGGCGCCCAAAGCCCTCGCGATCCGCATGCCCGGGATGCGCCCCCAGCGCGACGCCGTGCCTTTTGGCGAGGGCGCAGCAGGCGGCGATGGAGACGTCGTCGCCGGCATGCGCCCCGCAGGCGACGTTGGCGGAGGATATGCCGGCGGCGAACAGGGCGGCGTCTTGTTCGCCGCCCTCGCCCACGTCCGCGTTCAGATCGATGCGCATTCGTGACTCGGGCGTTTCCGCCTCAACGACGCATGCCCAAGCCCACGCGCAGCCGGGCGACATCGGCCGCGACCTTTAGCCTGGCCTGCTGCGCGGCGGACACATCGATCAACTTGAAAACGATCTCCGCGCCAGGACGCGCCTGGGCGAGCCGGGGCAAGTCGACCGAGGCCACCTGCCCGAGCTGGAGATAGCCCCCGATCGTCTGGCCCTCGGACATCAAGACAATGGGAAGACCGTCGGGCGGCAATTGCACCGTGCCGGGCACGACCGGGCGCGACCAGGGCTCGCCGCCTCCCGGCACCGAAAAGGCCTCGCCGGTGAGGCGCAGTCCCATGCGATCCGATTTTCCGCTCAGCTGAAAGCGCCTGGCCTCCAGCGCGCGGGCGCCTCCGCCGGGACCGAAACGGCGGAAAATCTGGTCCCAGTCCACGCCAGGCACCAAGCGCACCACGACGGTTTCTTTCCGCGAGGGGGCGGGAACCGGGGACGCCAGCCGCCAGCCGGCGCCGGAGGCGACATCGCCGTGCGGTCCGACGGCCAGGCGGTCGCCCGCCTCAAGCGGCCGGCCCTCGTATCCTCCGAACCGGGTCGAAACGACCGTGCCGGATCCACCCAGAACACGAGGGACGCGCAACCCGCCCGCGAAGGCGAGGTAGAGACGGGCGCCGCGCGCCAGGGCGGAACAATCCAGCACGTCCCCGGCATTGAAGGCCACTGGCCGGCCGGAAGGCAAAGCGCTGCTCTCCGCCCCGGTGGCCGCCACCACCGTCGGAGCGGAAAAACGCAGCACCGGCCCCACGTAGGTGCATTCCAGCAAAGGCGCGTGCGGATCGTTGCCGACCGCGAGATTGGCCACCGCGGCGGCCCAGGGATCGAGCGCGCCGCCCGCGCCCACGCCCAGCGACGCGAAACCTCTGCGCCCCGTGTCCTGCACGGTGCAAAGCGTGCCCGGCTTCACCACCTCCACCTCGACCGAGGCGCCCGCCGCGTTTTTGGAGCGCGCCGCCGACGCCTCCGCGCCGGCTGTAAACACGGGGAGTTTTTCCACGGGCTTGAAACGCACCCGGTCGCCCACCGCCAAAAGGCAGGGCTGCTCGACGCGCTCGGGACAAAACAGTTCGAGACCGGTCCGGCCGATCAGTTGCCATCCACCCGGGGTCTCGCGCGGGTAGATCCCGGTCTGGGCGCCGCCTATGCCGACCGAACCAGCCGGCACTCGCAGACGCGGAGTCGTCCGCCGCGGCGAAACAAGCTCGGGAGGGAGGCCCGCGAGGTAGGGGAAGCCGGGGGTGAAGCCGATCGCGGCCACGTGATAGACCGCCGCGGCGTGACGCTTGATCACCTCCGCGACCGACATGCGCGCCGTCTTCGCAACCCCTTCGAGATCGGGACCATGCTCACCGCCATAGACGACGGGAACCTCGACCGTGCGTGGACCGCGCGCGCTTTTCCCGGCGGCTCGGACCTTGCCCTCGATGTGTCGCTCCAGCCACTCCCCGACCACCCGCCAGGGAAGCTCGCCATGCGCGGCGCGAACCCGCTCGGGCTCATAGACAACCCCCACGGAACCATAGGCCGGGACGATGTCGGTAACCCCCTCGATCTTGTCGGCCTCCAAGCCGGCGGCGAAGGCGCGCACCTTGGCCAGCAAGCCCGCGTCGGGCTCGCCGGGAAAGCCCACCAGGTAGGCGGTGTCACCCATCGTGTGCAGATTCATACCCGCAGTCTGATTACCCAAACCGCTTCGCACAAGCGCGCCGCGCTTATTCTGCGCGAAGCCGGCGCTGATAAGCGGCCGGAATGGATTGCGCTCCACGTGCCCCCCTATCAAGTCGACGCCTTTTGCCACCCATGCGCCGCACCTCGCACTCCATCCTTGTCAGCCTGCTTTGCGTCATGGCGCTCGCCGGCTGCCGTCGCGACGAGATCCGCACCTACGCGGTGAACAAGGAGCCCGCCTCCGCCGCTCCGCCCCCCGCGGCTGCCCCCTCGCCCGGACCGGCCGCCGCGGCGGACGCCGCCATGCGGAACACGGCGGTCGACACCGCCACCGGCCCCGCGCTGGCCTGGACCGCGCCCGAGGGCTGGCAGGCCGGCCCCGAGCGCCCCATGCGCAAGGCCACGCTGCTCGTGCCGGGCGCGGAGGGCGCCGCCGGCGGCGAGCTGGCCGTGACCGCCTTTCCCGGCGATGTCGGCGGCAACCTGGCCAACGTGAACCGCTGGCGCCAGCAACTCGGCCTGCCCCCGATCGGCGAGGCCGAACTCGGCGCGGCGCTGCAACACATCGACGTCGGCTCGCTGCATGTCGACGTGGTCGAGCTGGCCGGTCCCGGCGGCGCCTCCGCGCAACGCGTGCTCGGCGCCATCGTGCCCTACGCGGGAGCCACCTGGTTCTTCAAGTTGACCGGACCCGACGCGCTAGTCGCCCGCGAGCGCGAACGTTTCCTCGGCTTCGTGCGCAGCATCCGCCCCGCCTCCTGATCCCAACCGACCGAGCCCGCCCCTTTTGCCATGCGCGAACTTTACCGCGAATTCGTCAAATTCTTCGTCTCGCTCCAGCTTACGGTGGCGCTGCTCGCGCTCTCCGCGCTGCTCGTCTTTCTCGCCACCATCGACCAGGTCCACCTCGGCATCTGGGCGGTGCAGGAAAAGTGGTTCAAGAGCTTCATCGTCCTGCAGGACATCAAGGGCTTCCCCTTCCCCATCTTCCCGGGCGGCTATTTCATCGGCGGCCTGCTGCTGATCAATCTGGTCGCCGCGCACGCCAAGCGCTTCGTGTTCTCCTGGAAAAAGGCCGGCATCCAACTCGTCCACTTCGGCCTCATCCTGCTGCTCCTTGGCGAGCTTTTCACCGGCCTTTTCCAGGAAGAGTATCAGATGCGCCTCGATGAGGGGCAGACCAGGAACTACTCGGAAAGCTGGCGCTACAACGAGCTCGCCGTGGTGGACACCACCGCGCCCGACAAGGACGTGATGACCGTCATCCCCGAAAAGCGCCTCGCCCGTCTCGGCGCGGAGATCACGACGCCCGCCCTGCCCTTCCGCGTCATCCCCCGCGCCTACTATCCGAACGCCGCGATATCCATGAAGGAGCAGGCGCCGCCCATGCTGAAAGCGGCTGAAAACACCGCCAACCGGGGCCTGGGGCCGCGTTTCTCGATCGCCCCGCTTGCGATGACTTACAAGCAGGACCAGCGCAACCTGCCCGCCGCCCTGGTGGAGATCGTCTCCCCCGAGGGCAGCCTGGGCGTCTTCCTCGTCTCCACCATGCTCGTCGAGCCGGAGCGCTTCTCCTACGCCGGCCGCGAGTGGGCGATCTCCCTGCGTTTCGAGCGCGCCTACAAACCCTACGCGCTGACCTTGCTGGACTTCACCCACGACCGCTACGCCGGCACCGACATCCCGAAGAATTTCTCCAGCCGGGTGCGCCTGGCCACGCCCGATGGCGTCAATGACCGCGAAGTGCTGATTTTCATGAACAACCCCCTGCGCCACGACGGCATGACCTTCTATCAGGCGGGCTTCGACAACAACGACCGCACCACCGTCCTCCAAGTCGTTCGCAATCCGTCCTGGGTCATCCCCTATATCAGCTGCCTGCTGATGGCGGTCGGTCTTTTCTGGCAGTTCGGCTGGCACCTCCTGCTTTTCACCGCGCGTCGCGGCTCCGAGCGCGGACAACCGCTGGCCGCGGCCCCCGGGGCCGTCCTGGCCGTCGGCCTCGTTCTCGCCCTCCGCCTCATGGCCGGTCTCGTGGGTCTCTGGGTGACGGCCTCCACCGATGGCACGCCCGCCGCCATCGGGTTGGCCGTTCTGCTGGCCGAGTTCGCCCTCTGCGGCGCGCTGCTGGTCGGACTGGCCTCGCGCCGGGCCTGGACGAGACGGTTGCTCGCCTTCTACGCCTGGATCTCCCTCGCCCTGCTCGGCGGCGTGATCGCCTACGGCTTCCTGGGCGGAGACATCTACGATGCCATCCTCCGCTGGGTCGTCATCGGCCTGCACGCCCTCACCGCCGCCGCGTTGCTCGCGCTGGCTCGCGCCTTCGCCCGCCCCGACGTCGCCGCCTGGTTCCCTGGCCGCGCCACCGCCGCCCAAACCTCCCAAGCCTCCGCCTGAGCCCAGCCCGCCATGAAGAAGTTCATCCCGCTGCTCGTTCTCCTCCTCGGTCTGCTCTACATCGGCTCGACCCTGCGGCCGGCCAAGGTGCCGGCCGGCTCGCCCGACCACGTCGCCTTCGGCCGGCTGCCCGTGCTGGTGGGCGGCCGTATCAAGCCTATCGATACCGTCGCGCGCACCACCCTGCTTCAGTTCCAGGGACGCCAGACCGTGCGCCTGGCCGACGGCACCAAGCTCTCGCCTTCCCAATGGATCGCGGACGTCCTGCTGAACGAAAAGAAGGCCAACTCCCACCAGGTCTTCGAAATCGTCCACCCCGACCTCCTCGCCCTGCTCAAGCTCCAGGACACCGACGGCGCCGGCAAAAAGCGCTTTTCCTACGACCAGCTCACGCCCGGCCTCGAGGAACTCGAGCGTCAGGCCGCCATCGCCCAGCCCATCGAGGCCCAGCGCCGCACCACCTTCCAGCGCGCGGTCATCACCCTGCGCGACAACATCGGGCTCTACGTCCGCCTCCAGGCCTCCTTCGTGCCGCCCGACCTGGACGCCCCGCTCGACGTTTTGCGCGAGTTTCAGGACAATTTGTCCACCGGCATCGCGGCCGTCCGCCTTCGCCAGCAGGGCCAGCCCCACAACGAGGAGGCCGCCAAACGCATCATGGAACTGGCCTCGCGCTTCGATTTCATGGCGAAGAACGCCTACTTGATGCCCATCCCGCCGGATGACTCCGAGAAGGACGACACCGCCTGGCGCAAAACCGGCCAGGCGCTGCTGGAGACCTTCCAGACCGGAAACATCGAGGCCCACGCTTTCAGCTACGCCGGCCTCGCCTACGCCTGGCGCGGCCAGAAGGCGGACGAGTTCAACACCATCGTGAATCTGCTCCAGAAGGAGATCGACCAGCGCTTCTCCAAGCAACTCGTGAAGGTGAACGCCGAACAGCGCTTCAAGCACGCCGCTCCCTTCTACTCCGGCATGGTCGTCTTCGTCGCCTCGCTGCTGCTCGCGGTTTTCTCCTGGCTGCGCTGGCCCGACGTGCTCGGCAAATCCGCCTTTAACCTGCTCGCCCTGGGCTTCGTGCTGATGAGCGCCGGCATCCTCACCCGCATGTGGCTCGAGGGTCGCCCGCCCGTGACCAACCTCTACTCCTCCGCGCTCTTCGTCGCTTGGGGTTCGGTCGGCCTCTGCCTCGTTCTGGAAAAAATTCATCCGCGCGGACTGGCCAGCGCGGTGGGCGGTATCATCGGATTTTCCGGCCTGATCATCGCCCATCATCTTTCGCTCAGCGGCGACACGCTTGAGATGATGCGCGCCGTGCTGGACTCGAACTTCTGGTTGGCGACGCACGTCGTGATCATCACCATCGGCTACAGCGCCACCTACCTGGCGGGCTTCCTCGCCGCGCTCTACATCCTGCGCGGCGCCTTCACCCGCGGCCTAGACGCCGACACCGGCGGCGCGATCGAACGCATGGTCTACGGCGTGATCTGCTTTGGCACCCTCTTCAGCCTGGTGGGCACCATCCTAGGGGGCATCTGGGCCGACCAATCCTGGGGCCGTTTCTGGGGCTGGGACCCGAAAGAAAACGGGGCGCTCATCATCGTGCTCTGGAACGCCCTCATCCTGCACGTGCGTTGGGGAAAACTCGCCGGCATCCGCGGCTTCATGGCGCTCGCCGTCTTCGGCAACATCGTCACCAGCTGGAGCTGGTTCGGGACCAACCTTCTTGGCGTGGGCCTGCACAGCTACGGCTTCACCGACCGCGGCTTCTGGGCGCTGGTGTTTTTCGCCGCCAGCCAGCTTCTGCTCATCGGCCTGGCGACGCTTCCCGGCGTGCGCTGGCGAAGCGGCTCCGCGCCCGCCACGGCCCGCTGACGCGGCCCGCCGCCTGCGCTAATCCTCCAGCCGGGCCAGCCCGGAGGGAGGATTGAAGGTTCCGGACAAATTGCCCGGCTCGAACAGCGCGGACGAGAAATCGCGATCCACCGCCGCCGCCCGCACCACGAAACGCGTCTTGTTGCGCGTCGCCTCGTCGCGGAGCTCGACCGCCTTCACTATCCACGTTTCCCCGACCTTCTTGAGCTCCACCACGCGCATGGACTTTAGAACCCGCTCGTCGGCGCCCAGTTGCTCGGCTTGCACGATGGCGTGGTATTGGGGATCCAGATACACCCGCATCGCCGCGAGGTCGGGCCGGCGCTTCGCCAGGGATGCGGGAGGATAGAGCAGAAACGTGTCGGCCGGCCGGTCGTTCAGCCGGGTCTTCCCCTCGTAGACGAAGTCCGTCCAATACAGGAACGGCATCTGAAGGTCGAAGGCCGAGAGGTCCGTGCCGGCGAGGGGCTCGAACAGCCCGCCTTCGTCCATCCCTATCGTCGCCGCCCCGCCGGCGGCGGGCCATTGCCAGGCCGCCGGCCGGGGGCCGCCCTGGACGAGCAGACGTCTCTCCCCGCCCGGCGCGCCGGACAATATCAGCCGGCTCACCGGACCCTCGGGAGTTTTCCCGCCCCAAAGCCGCCCCGGCACCCGGCGCTCTTCGCCGCGCCTGGGCAGCACGCGCAGCTCAAAGTCGAAGTAATAGTCGCCGGCGGTGTCCATCGCGCGCATGGAACGCAGGATCTCGGCGCCCGCTTTTTGATCCGGGGGCTGCACCTGAACGTAGCGCGGGGCGGGGCGATTCAGCCGCGACTGGGCGTGAAGATCCGCCGGCGCCACGCAAGCGCCCGCCAGGACAAACAAAAGGCAGACGGACAAGGCCGTCTGCCGGGAAGGATTGGAGCGTTGGCGGACCACGCCCGGAGAGACCGCGAGATTACTTGGCGGGTTCCGCGGCGGGAGCCGTCGCAGGCAAGGTCACGGAAGCCGCGGGAGCCTCGGCGGCAGGCGCGGAGGGAGCTGCGGCCGCGGGGGCGGCCTCGGCGGCCGGGGTCGCCGCCGCCGGAACGGCGATGGCGGGCAGGGTCACCTTGGTGCGCTCGGCGCGGTGCTGATGGATGTGCGCCAGATAAAGGCCGAAGCTGATGATGAAAAAGGCGATGGTGCAGTTGCGGGTCATGGTCGCCAGCACGTTGCCGGTCTCCGCGCCGAAGGTAGCCTCGGTCATGCCGCCGCCCAGCGCCGCGCCGACGCCGCCGTCGGACTTCGACTTTTGCATGAGCACGATAAGCACCAAAAAGGCCGACAAAAGGACCAGGACAAAGGTGAGGAGCCAGATGACGATCGACATGGAAAACGGTTAACACACCCGCCCGCGTCGCGTTTGTCAACGGCGGGCCCGGCATCGGTATCTTTTCCGCGCTCGCGCCGATTTTTTGCGCAACCTCGCGCGCGACCCGGCGTCTAGCCCGACAGTTTTCCTCCGTCCGCACTCCGATCCTCCCTCTATTATCTTACCGGTCGCAGATTCCGCCATCGTCATTCGCCTCGGTTCGCCGACCCTGCTATTCTTCGACCGTCCCTTTCCTTCGTTTCACTCATGCCCTTCCGCCCGCGCCGCCTGATTTTCCCCGCCGTCCTCCTCGCCGCCTCGGCCGGCGCCTTTTTCTGGTGGCGTGAACAACGGCAGCCGGAACCCGTGGCCTTCAACACGGTGGACGTCACCCGCGGCACCCTCACCCAAACCGTGACCGCGACGGGAGACCTCCAGCCCGTTTCCACCATCGAGGTCAGTTCGCAGATCTCCGGCCTGATCCGCGAGGTGCTGGTCGACTACAACTCCCAGGTAAAGGCCGGCGACGTGCTCGCCCGCATCGATCCCGCCACCTACGAAAACCGCCTGCGGCAAGCCGAGGCCGAGCTGGCCAACACCCGCGCCAGCCACCGGCTCGTCAGCTTGAACGCCGAGCGCATCCGCTCTCTCCGCGAACGCAACCTCGTCTCCCAGCAGGAACTCGACCAGGCCGAGGCCCAGCTCGCCCAGGCCGACGCCCAGTTGCTCATTCGCAACGCCGCGGTCGAGACCGTGAAGGTCGACCTCGCCCGCTGCACCATCACCGCGCCCATCGACGGCATCGTGCTGGACCGGCCCGCCACCGTCGGCAAAACCGTGGCCGCCTCGCTGAACGCCCCGGTGCTGTTCGTCATGGTCAACGATCTCAGCCAGCTGCAGATCAAGGCCGCCATCGCCGAGGCCGACATCGGCAACGTGAAGGAAGGCCAAAACGTCGCCTTCACCGTCGACGCCTTTCCGAACCGCTCCTTCCGCGGCGTCGTGCGCCAGATCCGCAACCAGCCCGTCGTCCAGTCCAATGTCGTCACCTACGCCACCCTCATCGACGTGGCCAACGACAACCTCTCCCTCAAGCCCGGCATGACCGCCAACGTCTCCGTCACCGTGCAAGAGCGTCCCGACGTCCTCCTCGTGCCCAACTCCGCCCTCCGCGCGCGCGTGCCGGAAGATCTCCGCGTCCCGGCCGATCCCGCGCCGGGAACGGACGGCAAGGCGGACGCCGCGGCCGACGCGCTCAAGGCCCTGCTCGCCGAGGTGGGCTACAAGGAGGCCCCCGACACCCGCCCCACCCGCGAGCAAATGCAGCGCGTGCGGGCCCTCGCCGCCGAGCGCGGCATCGTTCTCCCCGAGCGCCGCCGCGGCGGCCGCGGTCCCTCCGCCAACCCGGGCGCCGAGACCGTCCGCACCCTTTTCCTGCCGGTCGAGACCCCGGCCGGCGCGCGCGCCAAGCCCGTGGAGGCGCGTCTCGGCATCACCGACGGCTTGAACACCGAGGTGATCTCCGGCCTGGAGGAAAAAACCAAGGTCATCACCTCCCTGGTCGAACCCGACTCCGCCTCCGCCGCTCCGTCCGGCGGCGCGAACAATCCCTTCCTTCCCGGCGGCAACCGCTCGCGCCGCTTCTGAGCGCCGCGCCCTTTTCGCCCCTCCACGCCTTCCGCACCCGTGAGCCAGCCCGTCGTCCAGCTTCGCGACATCCGCAAAACCTATCGCAACGGCGACCTCGAGGTCCACGCCGTGCGCGGCATCTCGCTCGACATCCAACCGGGCGAGTTCGTCGCGATCATGGGCGCGTCCGGCTCCGGCAAAAGCACGCTCATGAACACCCTGGGCTGCCTCGACCGCCCCACCTCCGGCGCCTACCACCTCGACGGGGTCGATGTCTCCGTGCTCGACCGCGAGGCCAGGGCCGACCTTCGCAACCAAAAGCTGGGCTTCGTTTTCCAAGGCTTCAACCTGCTGCCCCGCACGAGCGCGCTGGAGAACGTCGAGCTCCCCATGCTCTACGCCGCCCGTCGCGTTTCACCCGATGAAATGAAGCGCCGCGCCCTCGCCGCGCTGGAGATCGTCGGCCTGGCCGCGCGCGCGGACCACCTGCCCTCGCAGCTCTCCGGCGGCCAGCAGCAGCGCGTCGCCATCGCCCGCGCCCTGGTCAACGAACCGCGCCTCCTACTCGCCGACGAACCCACCGGCAACCTCGATTCGAAAACCTCCGTGGAGGTCATGGGCGTCTTCCAGCGCCTCAACGAGCAGGGCATCACCATCGTGATGGTCACCCACGAGCTCGACATCGCCAGCTACTGCAAACGCATCCTGGTCGTGCGCGACGGCCTGCTCGTCCGCGACGAGCCCGTGGCCAATCGCCTCCACGCCAACGAAGAGCTGGCCAAACTGGCCGCCGCCGAGACCGCCGCGAAACTCACCGGCACCGGCACCGAGCTCCCCGTTCCCAGCTCCCCGCTCCTAGCTCCCCGCTCCTAGCTCCAGATGCGCCTGCTCGCCACCACCGTCATCGCCCTCCGCGCCCTGCGCCGCAACAAGCTGCGCTCCGCCCTCACCGCGCTCGGCATCATCATCGGCGTCGGCGCCTTCATCGCGATGGTCTCCATCGGCAACGGCGCCAAGAGCCAGGTCGAGGCGCAGGTCGCCTCCCTCGGCCGCAACGTCGTGACCGTTTTCCCCGGCTCTTTCTCCAGCGGCGGCGCCCGCGGCGGCTGGGGCTCCGCCTCCACCCTCACCATCGAGGACGCCGAGTCCATCAAGCGCGAGATCGCCGACGTGGCCGCCGTTTCCCCGGAGGTCCGCGATCGCAACCAGGTCCTCGCCAACGGGCTCAACTGGAACACCGACATCCGCGGCGTCTCGCCCGACTTCCTCAGCATCCGCGCGTGGTCGCCCGAAAGCGGCGCGATGTTCTCCGACGCCGACGTCCGGACCGCCGCCAAGGTCTGCGTGATCGGGTCCACCGTCGCCAAGCAGCTTTTCCCCGACGTGGATCCGATCGGGCAGACGCTGCGCGTGCGCAACATCCCCTTCGTCGTGCGCGGCGTGCTGGAAAGCAAGGGCTTCAACTTCTTCGGCCAGGACCAAGACGACGTAGTGCTCGTGCCCTACACCACCCACATGCGCCGGATCAACCGCCGCACCAACCTGAGCTCCATTCTCATCGAGGCCGCCGCGCCCGAGGTCATGGCGCGCATCCAGGACGACTCCACCGCCCTGCTCCAGCAACGCCGCGGCGGACGCGAGCCCGACTTTACCATCCGCAACCAGCTCGAGCTCGCCCAGACCGCCACCGCCACCTCGCGCACCATGACGCTTCTGCTCGGCTTCGTCGCGGGCATATCCCTCCTCGTGGGCGGCATCGGCATCATGAACATCATGCTGG